>JANMJD010000141.1:0-8463 GCA_031371195.1 Actinomycetes bacterium
CGGGGCCGCGGCCCCGGCCGGCGTCGGCATCACGGGCTCCCCGCTCGTCTTCTCCCCTCTCGCCGGCTCCACGCTCGCCGGCTCCCCTCTCGGCTGTCGGAGCGCCCGACAGCTCGGCCATGGCCTGGGCGACCAGCTGGCGATCGGCCTCTGTGACACCGGTGACGCCGGTACGCCTCCAGCGCCGGAAGGCACCGGCCAGCCCCGCCGTGGCGAGCACGGCCACGACGGCCGGCAACGCCCAGGCGAGCGCATCGATGCCCGATCCGGTGGGTTCAAGTGCTAGGTCGTCCTGGAACGCGGCGTCGATGGCCCGGGCGATCTCGGTATCGGTGAGCTGGCCTTCGTCGACGAGTTGCTTGATCCGGCCACGGATCTGCACGGCCGAGGCGGCCTGCGACTCGGCCACGCTCTCGCCGTCGCATACCGGGCAGGCGAGATGCCGGGCGATCGACAATTCCCGCTGGTCGGCGGTGCGGGGCTGGCCGGCACGGGCGATTCCGACGGCCAGCAGCGCGGCCGCGGCGCATGCCATCAGCAGCCAACCCGCGCGGCGGGCCGTCACGCAGTTCCCCGCTGGCTGCGGGCGACGCGGAGTTGCTCCACCAGCGCCGCCAGTCCATCGGCGGTGACCTCGGAGATGACGCGCGTCTGGATCACCCCGTCGGGATCGATGATCCACGTCTCGGGCACCTTCGACACGCCGTAATCGACCGCTGCGCCATCGGTGGCGACCACCGGCCACGTGCCTCCGCCGTTGGCGGCGAAGAACTGGCGGACGGCGCCGGCGGTGTCGTCGAAGATGATCGAGACGAGTTCGGCACCGTCGGTCAGCCCGGCCTGCTGATCGTTGAAGGCGATGAGTGCCGGATGCTCCTGCACGCACGGCACGCACGTGGACTGGAAGAAGTTGAGCACCACCCAGCTTCCCCGCCGCCGACTGAGCTGGAAGTTGGCGCCGTCGAGCGTCGGGCCGACGATCTCGGGAGCCGGTCGGCCGAGCAGCGGTGTCGACGGGTCCTCCTTGTTGACCCGGGTCTTCGAGCCGGCCAGCAACACGAAGAACGCGCCGACGACGAGTGCCACGGCGAGCACGATGTACGGCGCCAGCGGTCGTCGAGTCGGCCCCTGGGCCTCGGTCGGAGCAGTGGCCGGCGGGATCTCAGACATGCGCCGTGTCCCCCACCGGCGAAGGCGCCGGACTGCGTCCGGCGACCCCATCGGCAATCTCACGAAGGGGGGCAACGGGAGCCGAGGTCGGGTCGGTCGGCCGACGACGCCGCCCCGGGAAGGCCGAGAACACCGTGCCGAGGGCCATCAGCCCGCCGCCGATCCACATCCAGATCATCATCGGCTTGATCGAGATGGTGACGCCGGCGGGATCGGCCGACGTCTTGGGGACTGGTTTGTCGAGCGTGATGTAGATGTCCTGGAACGGCCCGGTGTGGACCGACGGCTTCCCCGCCGGCTGACCACGGCCCTTGTAGGTCGCCACCGAGGGTGCGAGCTCGGACCCGCCATCCACCTGAATCGACACCTGGGTGCCGAAGCGGACCGCCGTGTCGAACTTCTCGGCCCCGGTATAGGTGTAGCGATGGCCGGCGAAGGTCACCGACTCCCCGGCCCGGAGCACGAAATGCTGGGTGCGTGAGTACGAGTTCGAGGCGACCAGAGCGACGGCGACGAAGATCACGCCGAGGTGGACGATCATCCCCCCGTTGGCCCGGCCGATCAACCCGCGCAGTCCCTGCCGGCGGGTGGCAAGCACCAGTTGACGCCCCGCCGCTCCACCGGCGAATCCAGCGAGTCCGAAGGCGAGCAGGGGGGCGAGCCCCTCGGCCCCGGCGACCACGGCGATGGCGATTGCCCCGACCCCGCACCAGCCGGGCCAGAACAGGCGTTGCGACAACAGCTCGGTCGACGCCTTGCGCCACGGCAGCACCGGGGCGATCGCCATAAGGAACAGCAACGTGATACCGATCGGGATGCCCATCTTGTCGAAGAACGGGGCGCCGACCTTGATGTCGCGATCCTGCACCGCCTGGACGAGCAACGGGAAGACGGTGCCCAGCAGCACGATGAAGGCGAACAGGGAGAACACCAGGTTGTTGGCCAGAAACGCGCCCTCGCGCGATAGTGGCGAGTCGAGTGTGCCCGGGGCGCGCAATCGGTCGCCGCGCCAGGCGATGAGCCCGAGCGACACGGCGACGACCACACCGAAGAAGCCGAGCAGGTACGGCCCGATGCCCGACTCGCTGAAGGCGTGCACGCTGCGCAGCACTCCTGACCGGGTGAGGAACGTGCCGAGGATGGTCAGCGAGAACGTGGCGACGAGCAGCGACAGGTTCCACACCCGCAACATCCCGCGGCGCTCCTGCACCAGCACCGAATGGACGTAGGCCGTGCCGGTCAGCCACGGCAGGAAGCTGGCGTTCTCCACCGGGTCCCACCCCCACACGCCACCCCAGCCGAGCACCTCATACGACCACCAGCCGCCGAGCAGGATGCCGATCGTCAGGAACCCCCAGGCGAACAGCGTCCACCGCCGGGTCTCGGCCAGCCAGCCCTCGCCGACCCGACCAGTCACCAGGGCGGCGATGGCGAAGGCGAACGGCACGCTCATCCCGACGTAGCCGAGGTACAGCGTCGGCGGGTGGAACAGCACCAGCACGTGGTTCTGCAGGAGCTGGTTCGGCCCACGTCCGGTCGTCACCCCCGCCGGACCCTTCTCGAACGGATTCGAGGTGAACAAGGTCAGTGAGAAGAAGAACAGCGAGATCAGCATCAGCGTCGCCAACGCCCAGGCCACCAACGGATCGGCGCGTCGAGCCCGGTACTTCCAGGCGACCGCGGCCGAGTATCCGCCGAGCACGAGCAGCCACAACAGCAGCGAGCCCTCCAGCGCCGTCCAAAGCGCGGTGAAGTTGTACAGCGGTGGCGTGGCCGCCGAGCCGACGTTCTGCACATAGAGCAGCGAGAAGTCGCGGGTGATCAGGGCGCGCTCCATGATCACGAAGGCGGCGACCGAGGCGATCAGCGTCACCCAGACGTAGCGCGTGCCGGCGGCGATCATCTTGTCGTCGCCCCGTCGAACACCGGCGATCAGGCCGACCGCGGCGAAGATCGAGGCGATCAGACCGACGAGCAGCGCACCGGAGCCGAGGGTTCCGTTGATTCCGGCCAGGATCATCCGGGGGTGGCCGCCTTGACCGCGCACGCATTGCTCTCGGTGCCGTTCACCCGGTCGGGGTTCTTGGCGACGTATTCATTCGAATGCTTGACCTCTACCGAACTGCCGATCAGCATCCCACCCTCCAGGCGTCCGGCGACGACGACCGGGATGCATTCCTGGAACAGATCGGGGACCACCGCCCCGTTGGCGTAGTCGACGGGGACCGACACCCCGTTGAAGCTGATCATGAACCCGACGACACCAGCCGGGCTCTCTTGGAGCGAGCCCTGCTCGACGGCACCCTGCACCCGCATCCGACGGTCGCCCGAGCACTTGTCGACCTTGCCGACCTCATCCGCGTTGCAGTAGTAGTCGATCGCCGAGGTGAGGAACTTGGTGACGACAACGCCACCGCCGATGAGCACTGCTGCCAACACCAGCCATGCCCCCCAGCGCTTCTTGGGTCGAGCGACGGGGGCCTCGGCCGTGGTCGTCGTGCGCGGACTCAGGTCCACGGACGGTCCTCGTCGCGCACCTGGGCGGCCAGTCGTCGACCGCGGCGCAGCATCCACCAGGTATACGCGGCGATCGAGGACAGCGTGACGCCGTAGCTCCCGAAAATCTCCCCTGCGTGCTTCACGACCCGACTCCGCCCTGTGCGAGGCCGTCATGTCCGCCCTGCGGGACGCCTTCCAGACGCCGCTCGGCGAGCGCCAGGTCGAGCCCACGCGCCTCGACGGCATCCTCCATCGCGTGGACGCGCTGGCGGTGGATCACCAGCCAGGCGTACAACAGGGTGAAGGCGATGATGCCGACGAACAGGCTGAACAACATCAGACCGTCGAGCTTGACATCGGCCTGCGGATTGGCCACCGAGGCCTGCTGGTGCAGCGGTCGCCAGAGCACCACGCTGAAGTGCACGAGCGGGATCTCCAACACCGCCAACAGGGCGAGCACGGCCGACCGGCGGGCCCGCGCCTCGTGCGATCCGCCGAGGCGTCGCACGGCCAGGTAGCCGACATAGGTGACGAACAGGAAGGCCGTGGTCGTCAGGCGGGCATCCCACACCCAGTATTTGCCCCACGTGATCGACCCCCACAGCGAGCCGGTGACCAGGGTGATCGCCATGAACAGCACGCCGACCTCGGCCGAGGCACCGGCGAAGCGGTCCCACGTGATCGAGCGGGTCCGCTTCCACAGATACGCCGCCGAACACAGCCCGGTGACCCCGAAGGCGAGATAGGCAAGCCAGGCGGAGGGTACGTGGATGTACATGATCCGCACCGAATCGGCCTGCACGACGTCGCTGGGCGAGAACACCAGGCCGAAGACGACCAGCCAGCCGATGCCGAGCAACGTGACGAAACCGAGACGCCGGCTGGCCGGCGTGGCCGTCGGCGACGACCGGCGCGCCGTGGCCGATGAGCCCGCACTCAGTTCGGTCGTCGTGGACACCATGGTTCGAGTCTCCATCCGGCGTGCTGCCATTGGTCCAACACCACCAGTTAACGACGGCGGCGTGCGTTTCGTTCCGTGCAAGGGAGCGATTTGTCGGCTGATCTCTGAGAAGGTCTATTCGTCGAGCAGCGGCCCGAAGGCCACCGTTCCCACGGTGATGAACACCGCGGCGAACACCGCGAGCAGCCCGACCCACGGCCAGCCCTCGGTCAATCCCGTTCCGCCGGTACCCCAGGCCGCTTCGCTGGCCTTGGTGGCGCCGATCAGGACGGGTGCCACCACTGGAAGCAGCAGCAGCGGAAGCAGGGTTTCGCGGCCTTTGGCTCCGGCGGTGAGTCCGCCGTACAGCGTACCGACCGCAGCCAGACCGCACGTAGCCGTCACCAATGTGGTGACCAACAACACCAGGCCGCCGAACCGCACGTGGGCGTTGTAGAACACGATCACTCCGACGGCGGTGGCGATCTCGAGAGCGAACAGTTGGACGGCTATCGCCAACGCCTTGCCGAGGAAGATGCCCGCCGGATCGACGCCGGCCACCCGTAGGGCGTCGAGGGCGCCATCGCCCGCCTCGATGGCGAACGCCCGCTGCACCACGATCAGCAGGCTGAACATCGTCGCCAGCCACAACAGGCCCGGCGCCACGTATTCCGTGATCGAACGGCTGGTCGCGCCGTCGGAGACGACCCCGCCGTTGTCGAGGGCGAAGGCGAACAGCACCAGCACGATCATGGCAAACGGCAGCACCTGGTTGAGGAGCACCCGCGAACGCCACTCGACGCGCAGGTCCTTGGCGGCGATCAACCGCGCGATGCGGATCATCCCTGCTCACCATGCTGTTCGGTGTCGTCCATCGATCGTTGGGCGGGCGGACTTTGGGCGGGCGGTCGTTCGCCTGTCAGACGGTCCGCGATCGGTCCTTCGGCGATCGGTCCTTCGGCGATCGGTCCTTCGGCGACCTGGCCGGCGATCACCGAGACGACGCGGTCGGCCAGCGCTCCGGCCCGCTCGCGCTCATGCGATGCCACCATCACGGTCGCCCCCGACGCAGCCGCCTCGCTCAGGACGGCATCGAGTTCGTCCCGTCCTGCTGCGTCGAGCCCGGCATGCGGCTCGTCGAGGAGCCACAACTCGGCCCGGCGGGCCACCAGGCAGGCCAGCGCGGTGCGCCGCCGCTGACCGGCCGAGCACCGCCCAACGGGGAGGTCGGCGAGCCGGCCGGAGAGTCCGAGACGACCGAGTGCGGCGGCCAACTCCGCATCGGAGGCCCCGACCGTGCGACCCCAGACCGTCACGTTCTGCGCCACGGTGAGGTCGGCGTACAGCCCGTTGGCATGCCCGAGGAGCCCCACCCGGCGGCGCAATGACGTGCGGTCGGCCCGCAGGTCGCAGCCGAGAATCGTCGCCTCACCGCGGGCCAGGGGCAGCAAACCGGCACACAGCCGCAGCAGCGTTGTCTTTCCCGCCCCATTCGGGCCTTCGAGGAGCACGATCGTGCCGCGCTCGACAATCCGGTTGGCGCCGGCGAGGGCGGGGAACTGCCCGAGCACGACCACGGCCTCACGAAGATCGACGACGGGTTCCATGGCCGATCGCGACCGTAGGCGATTTCACCCGCCCGCGGCCACCGAGCGCCCGATCCCCCGTATCCTGGCCCGCCGTGAACGGCGTCGAGAGCAGTGGCACCCCTTTCTCGACTCCCCCGGTCGGACCGGCGATCGAGCTGAGTCCTCCGACCGGACGCCCGTTCGGCGCGGCGACGCCCGATGCCGCGCCAGAAGTACACCCCACGGACATCAACGGATCGCCACTGGCACCGGCGAGTGCGCCCACTGTTGGTCCGGCCGAGACGGGCGAGTCGTCCTCCCGACGGCCGCGCAAATCGGCGGCCCGGGCAGCACCCAAGCTCCGCGAGGACGCCGGCAAGACGCCGTCGCTGACGAGGATGGAGCGCGGAGCGCTGGTCAAACACCCCCGCGACTGGCGCTGGTACGTGGGCGGACTCGGCCGCATCCTCATCGCCCTCGGACTATTGATCTTCGCTTTCGTCGCCTACCAGCTGTGGGGCACGGGCATCCAATACGCCCAGCACCAGGACCAGCTCAAGAGCGAATTCGCCGCACTCCTCGCTCAGGCGCCACCCCCGGTAACGGCACCGATCGTGGCGACGACCACCGCTGCATCTCCCGACACGACCGTTGCCGGTGATGGGACGGCAACGTCGGCGGTCGAGGCGCCGACGACAGTCGTCGCGCCATTGCATGCGGCGCCGCTGCCTCCGATCGGTCTTGGCGACCCGATCGCCTTCATCGAGATCCCGTCGATCGGGCTCAAGCCGGTGGCAGTCGTCGCCGGCGTCCGCGTCGACGATCTCAAGAAGGGAGTCGGGCATTTCCCGGCGTCACCGATGCCCGGCCAGCCCGGCAATGCGGCACTCGCCGGCCATCGCACCACCTACGGCCAGCCCTTCTTCAACATCGACAAGATCTCCGTCGGTGACGAGATCATCATCACGACGCTGCAGGGGCGTTACGTCTACCGGATGACCGGCCAGCAGATCGTCAAGCCGTCCGACGGTCAGGTGGTCGCCAACCAGCCCGACAAGAAGATGCTCACGCTGACATCGTGCACGCCGAAGTTCTCGGCTCGTGACCGCATCGTCGTCACCGCAGATCTCGATGAGCCTGCGTCCAGCCCGCTCGGGGCGGCAACGACGAACTCCCTCGATCCGGCGGTCGCCGCCACCCAGCCGGCCGCTCCGGTGGACACCTTGCCAGGCGACGAGCCCGAGCCGACCGGCACCGTCGTCGAAGGCGGATCCTCCGACACCACCCTCGCACCGCCCGACGACACGGCGACGGCGACCACCGACGGCACGACGACGGCCGATACCGTCGACACCAGCACCATCGACACCACGAGCGAGTCGATCGATGCGCTCTCGGCCGGCTGGTTCAGCGATCCCGATGCGTGGCCGCAGATCGCCCTATGGGGCGCGGCACTATCGATCGTCGCCTTGTTGGCGTGGCGATTGTCGGTCAGGGCCCGGCGGAACTGGGTGGGGGCGCTCGTCGGCATCGCCCCGTTCGTGTTCGTGTTGTACTTCTTCTTCGAGAATGTGAACCGGCTTCTTCCACCGAACCTGTGACCAGGTGGAATGCTCGATTTCATGCCTGTGACCTGCGGAAACGTTCCGTCATCTCTTCTCGTTGGTTCTCAACGTTTCTCGTTGATTCTTGTCATTCTGAGGACTAGCTGAGGACTGATTGAGGACTGACTGGTGAGTCAGTAGCCCAGGCCTGTTCGATCGCTTGGCGCATCCGGTCGTCGTCGTTGGGCCAGAGGTGCGCGTAGATGTCCAACGTCTCGGCCGCTCGGGCGTGCCCGAGGAAGGACGACACCGCCTTCACGGAGCATCCGGCCGAGATCAGCAACGAGGCCGCATGATGACGCAGGTCGTGGCTCGTGGCGTCGATTCCTGCCGCGGTGGCCGCCTTGCGGAACTCCACCCCCATAGCGTCCGCTTGATCGGCTCGCCCGCAGCTGTTGCGAAGATCAATCCATCGCGCCGTGGCGGGAAGGTGGCGATATGGCGGGCCAGTTCGTTGGCGACAACTTCGGGGAGCGGAACCACCCGATTGGCCTTCGCCGTCTTTGGAGGACCGAAGACAGCTCGCACGCCCCGCCCGTCGAGCGTGACGAACTGGCGATCGATCTTCAGTACCACTTACGAAGTTGACGACGAACACCACCCAAACCACCATCACACCTTTCTTCACCACCTCAAATCTTCACTCTCACCTGCCTTTTCTCCCCTCACACCCTTCTTCTTT
>JANMJD010000162.1:0-3340 GCA_031371195.1 Actinomycetes bacterium
ACGCGACCCGAGCGGGTGGTGTTGCGGCACGGGTAGAACACCGGAGCGATGCCCGACGTGGCCCGGCCGGCGAGCAGCCCGCACATCTCCTCGGGGTAGCAGTCGTAGGCGTGGGCGACCATGCGGGCGAAGGCATCGGAGGAAACGCTCAGCATCGTCGCCGACGCTATCGGTAGGATCAAGCCTCCCTATGCCTGCACCCGGTACCAAGCTCATCGCGAGCAATCGCAGGGCTCGCCACGAATACGCCATCCTCGACGAGGTCGAGGCGGGCATCATGCTGCGCGGCAGCGAAGTGAAAAGCCTGCGTGACGGTCACGTGCAGATCAACGAGGCCTTCGCCCGGATGGTCGGCGACGAGATGTGGCTGATCGGCATGACGATCCCCCAATACGTCAATGCCCACGGTTTCGGGGCCCATGTCAGCGAGCGACAGCGCAAGCTGTTGCTCCACCGGGCCGAGATCGACAAGCTCGGCGCGCGGATGGCCCAGGAGCACCTCACCCTCATCCCGCTCAGCCTGTACTTCAAGGACGGCCGGGTGAAAATCGAGTTGGGGCTCGGCAAGGGCCGCACCAAGAGCGACAAGCGCCAGGCGATGGCCTCGCGAGACGCTGACCTCGAGATTCGCAAGGCACTCGGCCGGAGCCGCAAGGGTATGGACTGACCCTCGCCCGGCGCGTCACCCCAGCGTGGCGTGGAGAAACTCGAAGACCTCGGGCCAGATCCGATCGGCCAGCGCGGCGTCGTGGGTGCCGAGGGCGTTATGTGGTCCCATGAAGGCGTGCCCGGTACCCGCGTGGACGGTCAGCACGACGTCCTTGCCCATCGCCTGCAGCTTCGCTTCCAGGGCGGCGGCGGCCACGGGACCGAAGAAGTCGTCGGTCTCGGCCATATGGCCGCGTACGACGGCAGTGAGTCCCGTCCAGTCCGGCTCGGCATCACCCTGAGGAAACCCGTAGAACGGCACGGCGGCTGTGATCTTGTCGCCACGATTGGCCGCGATGATCAACGAGAGCATCCCGCCCATGCAGAATCCGACGACACCGATGCCGGCGCCGGTCACACCGTCAAGACCGGCGAGGTAGTCGACAGCTCCGCTCATATCGCGCCCGGCGCGCTCGGGCGGCATCGAGTTCATCAAGTGTGCGGCGCGATCCATCTCGTCGTGAGCGGCCAGCTCACCGTGGTACAGGTCGGGGGCGAGGGCGACGAACCCGGCGGCCGCGAGACGATCGGTGGTGGCCTTCATCGACGGATCGAGTCCCCACCACTCCTGGACGACGAGCAGGCCTGGGCCTGCGCCGCCAGGCGGTCGCGCCAGGTATCCCGATGCGTCCGAGCCATTGCTGGGGAAGGTCACGGTTTCAGCCATGACGCGCACCCTAGTGCGCTCCGGAACGGTCATTCCGCGCCCGATCGATACTGTGCGAAGGATGGCACATCCACTGCGATTCCAAGTGCTCGTCCTGCCCAACGTGCCGTGGCCGGAGTACCTCGATCGTTTCATCCACCTGGAGGAACTCGGCTTCGAGGTTGCGGCCGCCGCCGACCACTTCTGCGACTGGACCAACCCGCCGGGGCCCTGGCTCGAAGCGTGGACCGGGCTGGCGGCGATCGCCGCCCAGACGTCGACGATCCGGCTGACGACCTGCGTGACGCAGATTCCGTTGCGTAACCCGGCGGTACTGGCCCATCAGGCCGTGACGGTCGACCACATCTCCGGCGGACGTCTGGAACTCGGACTGGGCACCGGCCTGACCGTCGACCCGTCGTACGCCATGGCCGGGCTGCCCAATTGGGAGCCGAGCGAGCGCGCCGCCCGTTTCGGCGAGTACGTCGAACTGGTCGGTTCGTTGTTGGCCGGGGGCGTCACCGACTACGCCGGTACGTACTACTCCGCCGCCGGCGCCGTCATGAATCCGGGCTCGTTCCAACAGCCGCGGCTGCCGTTGATGGTCGCCGCGCTCGGTCCGACGATGATGCGTCACGCGGCGCGCCACGCCGACATCTGGAACAGCCTGAGCTTCCTGGCGTCGTTCGACGATCAGCTGGCCGAAACCCGCTCGCGCATCGAACGCATCAACGCCACCTGCGCAGAAATCGGCCGTGACCCGGCCTCGCTGCGGCGCTCCTACACCATGTTCGACGCCACGGCTCGGGCCTCGGGCGGCCGACTCGCCTACTACGAATCCGAGGCGATCTTCGTCCGCATGGTCGAGCGGATCATCGCCCTCGGGATCGACGAGGTGTCGCTCTACTACCCGATCATCGACGATCAGCTGCCGACATTCGAGCGGATCGCCCGAACCGTGTTGCCCGAGTTACGCGCCAACGAGGCAAACGCTCCGAGCGACAACACCGCACACAGCGGGCTGTAGAGCCGGCGGTTCCACCTGCGAAACTGCGGCGTCATGTGGCCGAAGTCGGCTAGATCGGCGGCAATGCCGGCTGCGGCACGGGTCGCCAACGCGGCGGCCGAAACGGCCACGATCCGCCGAGTCCGACGACCGCCGATTCCCCGGCTCGTCAGTGCGACCGCGACTGCGGCGACCGCCAGGAGGATGGCTACGGCCCACGTCTCCGGTGCTCCGTGACCGGGCCGGCTCGTGGCGACGCCTTGGTCGGCGGCCGGGCGTGACTTCTGAAGCGGATCGATACCCGCCACCAACGCCGTCAACTCGGCCGGAGAGGAGGCCGGGAACGACGAGCCGCGCGCCCAGACAACGTGAAGCGCCGACACGGCGGCAAGGCCCACCGTCGCCACCGCCGGGGCGTCGCGGATGAAGCGCAGTCTCACGGTCCCAAGGTAGCCGGGCAGCGCTGAACCAAACCCGTTCGGCGCTCTGCCAGTGAGGGCGGTAGCCTGGGAGGACATCCAATCAACGGGGCTGACAGGTTTCGACGTCAGTGTCGCTGGCCGGACGTGCGACCCGAGTTGCTCAGACTCGTAAAACGGGGCAAACACAAGAATTGCCAACGAGCAGTTCGCTCTCGCCGCCTGATCTGATCAGGTAGCGAAGAGACATCGTGACCAGAAATGGCGCACGGGGCCAATCCATCGCAGCCCGGCAACAGAAGCGAAGGATGACAGCGGCAAAGACTGCTGGCGTCGGGAAAGACCGATGACAGGTCGGAAAGACGACTCGCTGTTCACCGGGTAACCGGTGTTCATCCGACTCGCCGGTGAGGTTGCGTCAGCCTCGAAGCGGGAATGGTCGTATCGCGGTCGTCTAACGGCTGATGGACGGGGGTTCGATTCCCCCCAGCTCCACAACACATAATCCCAGCTCAGAGGCACTTTTTAGCTAACCGAGAAGGCCGATTTCTACCGGTTTTC
>JANMJD010000163.1:0-24770 GCA_031371195.1 Actinomycetes bacterium
GTCCGGGGGTTGACGGACGGCTACGACCGGCTCGCCTGTAGTCCCATCCCGTCGATTGCGGCGATCAACGGCGTTGCCTTCGGCGGAGGACTTGAATTGGCCCTGGCATGCGACCTTCGCATCGTCGCACCCGGTGCTCGGCTCGGCGTACCAGAAGTCAAGCTCGGTCTACTTCCCGCGGCGGGCGGGTCGCAACGACTCGCCCGCCTGCTTCCCGCCGCCGTCGCCAAACATATGTTGATGACCGGAGCGCCACTCACCGCCGACGAGGCGTGGCGACTCGGCCTCGTCAATTCGATCGCGGACGACGTCCTCGACGCCGCCTTGGGTCTCGCGGTAGTACTCGCCGGCGGGCCACCACGGGCACTCGCCGCCGCCAAACTGCTGGTCGATATCGGTGGTCCCCTGCCGCTCGACGAAGGAATCACCCTCGAACGCGACACCGTGGCTCGGTTGTTCGACACAGCGGATCGCGCCGAAGGTCTCGCCGCGTTCCTGGCCAAAAGAGCGCCGGAGTTCACCGGCTCCTGAGTCGTCGCAGAACCATGAGGGCGGCTCGGTCTTGACCGCGTCGATCCGATCGCCAACGACTACGTGAGCACGTCGATGACCGTCTGCGCCTGGGCCGATGCCAGGACTTTGCCCGCTTCGGTCAGGTGCTTGCGCCAGAGCGCCTCGGCGGCGACGTCGTCGCCGGCTGCGATCAAATCGGTCAGCGTGTAGCGAGTGCGTTGGGCCCGGTGGGCCAGCTTGCTGTCATCGGGGTGCGGCACCTTTCCGTAGCTGGCCGTGGCCGCATCGCTGATGTTCTCGAGCATCGCCGTCATCAGTACCAGCGTCTCGTTCTCGGTCATCGCCACGAGCAAGCGGTTGAACTGGTGGAAATCAGCGGTCCAGAGTGGGGTATCGATCAGGGCTTTGTTGGCATCGAGCAGGTCCCGCAGCCGGCCGCTACAGGCAACCCGGTCAGCTCGGCGGGCGACGAGTCCGGCCGCCGGCGCTTCGACAATGACCCGAGCTTCAAATACGTCGGCGATGCTCGCGCCGCGGCTCTGCAGCACAAACCCGACGTAACGCGCCGCAACCTCGGTGTCCGGAGGTTGGACCCGAGCTCCACCACGGGCACCACGTCGCACGGTGATCAGGCCCTCGGACTCGAGAATGCGGAACGCTTCTCGCAACGTCGGGCGGCTGATATGGAAGTCTTCCATCAGCGCGCTCTCCGACGGCAGGGATTCGTCGGCGGCCAACTCGCCACGCACGATCCGATTGCGGATGTTGCCGGCGACCAACTCTGCGGTCTTGGGAACTCGGATTCGTACCGCTGATGTCACCGGCACCACGCTACCGACGCGATCAGCTCAGTCTCGTGACTTCGACCAGCGTTCACAGGCTCAGACCGTCGTCGCGCCCATGTCGACGGGAAGTTGAATGCCTGTGACGCAGCGAGACAGATCACTCGCCAGATACACGACGGCGTTGGAGATGTCGTCCGGATCCGCATGGGTCACGTCGGACAGGATCGAGCCGAACGAGCCCATGTAGTGCGAATTCGCTCCGAGCATCTCTGGAACCGTCGGATCTTCCAGCGCCATCGGCGTGGCGACCCCCCAGGGGTGGATCGAGTTGACCCTGATGCCATACGGGCCGAGTTCGATCGCGGCGGTCTTCGTGAGGCCGACGACACCGTGTTTCGCGGCGCTGTAATGCGCCTGGGCGGGAAGCGACTTGATCCCGGCGACCGAGGAAATAGCGATGATCGAGCCGCCGCGTCCCTGCTCGATCATTGCCGGGATCGCTGCTTTGAACGTTCGCCAGACACCGGTCAGGTTGATGTCGATCATCTCCTGCCACTGGACCTCGTCCATCTCCCACAGCCGACCCCACGATGAGATTCCGGCGTTGGCGACCACCACGTCAAGACCACCCAACTCGGCAATCCCCTCGGCTACCGCCGCGTCGAGCGCGCCTTGATCGCGTACGTCGGCGACCCGGGCGACGATCCGACGGTCGAGCGCTTCGACGGTCCGCACAGTCTCGTCGAGGTCCGCCCGGGTCGCCGGCGGGTATGGCACTCCGGCGGCCGGACCACAGACATCGATGGCGACGATGTCGGCACCTTCGGCCGCCAGTCGTGCCGCATGGCTGCGACCCTGGCCTCGCGCTGCCCCGGTGATGAAGGCGACCTTTCCGTCGAGCAGGCCCATTCAGGCCTCGCCGGCGTCGTTGATCGCGCTCTGGATCGACTCCGGAATCACAAAGTCACCTTCACCGAGGTCACCGGGCATGATGATCGACGTACGGGCGAAGTTGCCGCCGTCGACCGACTGGATGTTCTGCCCACTCATGTACCGGGACTCATCGCTGACCAGGAACAGGGCGAGATTGGCGTTGTCACGGATCACCGGCGGAGTGTCGAGCCGCAGCGGCATCGCCCGATTGTCCGGGTTCCACGGCTCCATCTGCTCGTAGCTGAGCCCGAGGACGTCGGCCTCGGGAGGCAGGGCGAAGTTGATCGACATGCCATGTGTCGGCGACAGCCCATTGGCCCGGATGCCATAGCGACCCCATTCGAGCGACGCGGCGCGAACGATGCCATTCGCGGCCGCCTTACTGGCGGTGTAGCCCGGAAATCCGGGGTAGGCGTTGTACGCCGACGCGGACGTCGTCGCCAGCAGCGTGCCACCGTGGCCCTGGGCGATCATCTGGCGAGCGGCGTGCTTGAAGGCCAGGAAGATGCCCGTCGAGTTGACCGCGAAGATGTTGTTCCAGTCCTCCAGGCTCAGCAGATGCATCGGGCTCGTCCCGAAGCCCGGTTCTGGAATCCCGGCGTTGGCATGCATCACATCGATCCGACCGAAGTGGTCGACCGTCGCCTGCACAAGTGCTTCGATGTCGGCTTCGACGCGCACGTCGCAGTGCACCGCGAAGGCTTCGCCCCCGGCAGCGATCACCTCGTCGGCGACCTTCTCGGCCCGACCGGCGACATAGTCGCTGGTGATGACCTTGGCACCCTGGCTGGAGTACAGCAGCGCGCATTCACGGCCAAGCCCCGACCCCGAACCAGTGATCGCGATCACCTTGTCTTGTAGCCGCATTCCAACCCCCTGGATGGTGCTCCGGGGAAGGCCACCCGGAACAATCGAATAGGTCAATAATCTAACTCATCCGACGACGGCTGGCGGTGCCGACACGTGCGGGAACAGCTCCTCGAACGCGCCGCGCGTGATGCGCTCGCGGACCTCGGGGGCGACATCGTCGAAGAGCTCGTGCAGCGTCTTCTGGGTATGCCCGTAGGTGCCTTCGAGGTGCGGGTAGTCACTGCCGAACATGACGTTCCGGTAGCCCATCGCCCACATCGCCGCCGGTGCCGTTTCGTCATGCTGGAAGCTCGCATAGACGTTGGAGTACAGGTACTCCTTGGGCAACTTGGCGAGTTGAGGTCTCACGAACATGCCGTGTTGGCGATACGCCTCGTTCATTCGGTCACCGATGAACGGCACCCACGTCGCTCCCCCCTCGGAGATCAGCACCTTGAGGTCGGGGTGGCGTTCGAACACTCCCGCCGACACCAACTTCATCGCCGCGTACTGGCCGCCGTAGGTGGTGTTGACATAGTTGAGGATCGCCCCGCCCGGCCCGCGGAACGCAGCCGCCTGATCGCCGCCGTCGGTGCCGATGTGAAATCCGACAACCATGCGGGTCTCCTCGGCGGCTGCCCAGAGCGGTTCCCACGAGTTGTCGTTGTAGTCGCGAGTCCCCTCAGGGTGACCGGTCGGCAAACTGATGATGTGGAGCCCGACCTCGGCCGCGTGCAGGCACTCGGCCACCGCATCCTCAACGTGCAACATCGGCATCAATGCCGCCGGAATCAACCGATCGGGGGCGATCGACTGGACCTCGCCCGCCAGCCATTCGTTCTCGGCGCGCGACGCATCTCGGATCAGCTGCGGGTCCTCGATCAACGAACACCACAGGCCGATCGACTGGTACATCACCTCGGCCCAGACGCCCTCCTCATCGAGATCGGCCAGGCGCAAGTTGACGTCACGCGAACCGGGCGGACGATGCGACATCTCGGCGATCGTCTCACCGGTCGCTCCCTTGGAGGTGAAGATCTTGGGCACCTTGCGGGTGAAGCTCTTGCCGTCGACGGTGACCAGTTCCTCGTCATCGGCGATCATCTCGGTGCGCGGCATCCGGTCGGCCTGGGCCTTGGGCATGATCTGATGCCATAGGTCGGCCGGTTCGAGGAAATGGGAATCGCCCGAATGGGTCCAGATCTTGTCGGTCGTCATGGGGTTCTCCTTGTCATCAGTTGGGGAATCAGGTGGGGACATCAGTAGGGCGCGGCGAAGCGGCGAGTAGGGGGCGAAGTTCGGTACAGACGGTGCGAATGTGGCGAGCGGTCATCTCGTCGGTCATCCCACCCAGCGATGCCCAGATGAAGACGGACTCGACAGGCGCGCCGGCCGTCGAACGGAGAATCTCGGACGCGACATCGCCAGGTGTGCTGTAGAGGAACCCCGACAGCGGAGGCCCGTCGAACGGCAGTTGCCGGACCTTGTCGGGGTTCACGGGCCGTGGCGTCGGTTGCCCGGTGCCTTCGACCATGTGCCGCCGGTACGAATCGAGTTGATACCCAAGTCGTCCGGCGACGATCGGCCAGTCGCGTTCGGGGTCGGCTGAAACGAACGCCTGCACGCCACCCGCCATCCGTCCAGCCGCCGGATCGTGGCCGGCTTCGATCAGCCCGTCGCGATATGGCTCCCACAGGTCCGCCTTGGCGCAGAGCAACGGGGCGCCGAGCAGCCCGGCCCGCCGCGCACCCTGCGGTCCTTGGTATCCCATCCAGATCGGGAGCGGGATTTGCACCGGTGGCGGGGTGAGTCCACCCCCGGCGAACAGCCGGTGGATCTCGCGGGCGCAGGCATCGGTCGTTGCGTATCGATGGGGTAGATCGGCCCCGAACAGGTCGAACTCCGGGATTCGGTAGCCCGCTCCAAGTCCGAGGTCGAGGCGGCCGTTGGAGATGATGTCGACAAGGGCGGCTTGTTCGGCGATCTCGACCGCATGGTGCAACGGGGCGATCACGATGGCCGTGCCGAGGCGCACCCGGGTGGTCCGAGCGGCGACAGCGGCAAGGAAACCCAAGGGCTGGGCGATGTATCCATCATCGAACAGGTGATGTTCGGTGGTCCAGATCGAATCGGCGCCGAGCCGTTCGGCCTCCTCGCACATCTCCAGCGCGAAGCCGTACAGGCTGGAGAACGTCCGGTCGCTGCCGGGCGGATTGCGGAGATCGAAATAGACGCCAAGCTTCATAGTGACTCGAATCAGTCAGATGATTAAGCTCAATTCTATACTGGTCGGCACCGGAAGGAGAAGGCCAGCTTGACGACGTCCGATCAACTCACCACCGCGGTTGGCGGCCACGTCGATGTCGGTCGCGTTGGTATCTGGACCCGGCAGCTCGACGGAGTGTCCGGCGCGGCCGCGCAGGAGGCGGTGTGCGAGTTGGAGGCACTCGGCTATCGCAGTGTGTGGATCCCCGAAGCACAGCGGCGTGAGGTGGTCTCCCATGCCGCGTTGCTGCTGTCGGCGAGCACAACGATCGTCGTGGCGACCGGGATCGCCCGGGTGCACGCCCGGTCGCCGCAAGCCACCGCGCTCGCTCAGCGGTTGTTCGATGAACGGTTCCCCGGCCGATTCCTGTTTGGACTCGGCGTCAGCCACCCGGTGATCGTCGAGCGGTTGATGGGCCAGATCTACGGCCCGCCGATCGCCACGATGACGTCGTACCTCGACGCGCTCGACGCCACCAACCGGGCCGCCGGCGCGCCTGAAGCGAGCACCCGACTGCTCGCCGCGTTGGGGCCGAAGATGATCGCCCTCGCCGGCGAGCGGGCGAACGGCATCCACAGCTACCTGGTGCCGGTCGAACACACGGCCTGGGCTCGGGACGTGATGGGGCCCGAGGCATTCATCGCCCCGGCAGTCAAGGTGGTGTTCGGCTCCGACCATGATCGCACCGCCGCGATCGCTGGCGGCTCGCTGGCACCAACGACGAGAATGCCTGCCTACCGCACCAATCTGGCGCGATTCGGCTTCACCGACGACGACATGGGCAAACAACCGAGCGATCGCCTGATCGATGCGCTCGTCTGCTGCGGCGGCGTCGAAGCCATCACGACCCATATCCGCAGGCACCTCGACGCCGGCGCGAATCACGTCTGCGTCGAGGTGCTCACCGGCGACGACACGACCGTCCCGATGGATGCGTGGCGCGAACTCGCCCCGGCGTTGACCGAGATGCGCTGACCCGTGCGGTTGGCCGCCGACCTCGAGACGTTCAGATGTACGGTCCGCACTCGAGCCGTCGACCGGATCGGGCCGCATGCCAACGAACTCGACCGCGAACAGCGCTTCAGTCAACGAGTGTGGAACGAGCTGCGTGACCTGGAGATGTTCGGGCTGCCGTTCCCCGAATCGGTCGGCGGCCTCGGGGGATCGTTCCTGGCCTTCATCGTGGCCACCGAGGAAATCGCCACTGTCAGCGCGTCGGCCGCGCTCTACCCGGGGACCACCATCCAGGTCGCTTGGGCCCTTTTGCAGCGCGGCACGCCGGCACAGATCGCCCGATGGTTACCCGCGATGGTGGGCGGCGACGCACCTGTGGCGTGGGCGTTCACCGAACCGCAGACCGGATCCGATCCCCGCCAGCTGACGACGCGGGCCACGCCGGATGGCGATGACTGGCGACTATCGGGCCAGAAGGCCTTCATCTCCTTCGCCCGTCCGGCCGCCGTGGCGATGGTGTTCGCCCGAACTCCGGGCGAGGGTGTCGGCGCGTTCCTCGTCGAGACTGCGCAGGCGGGCTGGTCGGTCGGAGAACCGTGCGAGCTGATGGCCTTCGGTGGCGGCGAACCGGCTCCGGTGTACCTCGACGATGTCCATGTCCCGGCCGATCAGGTGATCGGTGACCCGCACTGGGGATTCGACGTGATGCTCGCCGGTGAGGCACAGGGCAAGGTCCGCGCCGCCGCCATCTGTGTCGGCATCGCCCAACGCGCCATCGACGAGGCGGCTCGCTACGCCCTCACGCGAATGCACCGCGGTCAGCCGATCGGCGAGAAGTTCGCCACCATCCAAGGTCTGCTCGGCGACATGGAAGCGTCGGTGCTCGGGGCGCGAGCGCTCGTCCTGCACGCAGCCGACCTGATCGACGCCGGCGAACCGGTCACCAAGCTCGCCGCCGCGGCGCGGATCGTCGCCGGGCGGGCGGCAAGGGAGACGACGAGCAACGCCCTGCAGATCTGCGGTGCCTACGGCCTGACCCGCGAGATGGTCGTTGAGCGGTTGTATCGCGAGGGCAAGTTCTTCGAGGTCGCCCAAGGTGTCGCCGAGATTCAGAAGGTGATTGTCGCCAAACAGGTGCTCGCCGAGCATCGTACGCCATGACCACGAACCGATGGAGACGCCGTGACCACTGAACTGTTCGATCTGACCGGGCATGTCGCCCTGATCACCGGGGGCAATTCCGGCATCGGGCTCGGTATGGCGACCGGCCTCGCCCGTTGTGGTGCCGACGTGTGCATCTGGGGAACGAACGCCGACAAGAACGCCGCCGCCCAAAGGGAGCTTGCCGCCTTCGGTACTCGGGTCGTCTCGATGTTGGTCGACGTCGGCGACGAGGAGCAGGTCGTCGACGGCGTACGGCGGGTCGTCGACCAGCTCGGTCGCCTCGACTCCTGCTTTGCCAACGCTGCCGTGGCCGGTGGCCACCGCAACCCGAGCTTCGTCGACTCGACGCTCGAGCAATGGCGAGCCGTGATGCGGGTCAACCTCGACGGCGCCTACCTGACCTTGCGAGAGGCAGCGCGGCAGATGATCGCCTACGGTGATGGTGGCAGCTTGGTCGGTACGGCCAGCATCGGCGTCGAATTCGGCGCGCCGCGCGAGGAGGCCTACGCGGCCTCCAAGGCCGGCGTGATCGCCATGATCCGCGGGTTGGCCGTCGAACTCGGCCGGCACGGCATCCGCGCCAACGCGCTGCTTCCCGGCTGGACCCTGTCGCCGCTGATGGAGCCGTGGGCGGCGAAGCCGGCTGTCGTCGAAAAGATTCTGCCGCGCATCCCCGTCGGTCGCTGGGGCAAGCCGAACGACTGGGAGGGCATCGCCGTCTACCTCGCCAGCGGCGCATCGAGTTTCCACACCGGCGACACGTTCCGCATTGACGGCGGCTACGGCATCTACTAACAGGGCGTCTACTGACTCGAAAGGCGTTCGCATGCGCTTGGTTGCGCTGAGCGCTACGACGAAAAACCCAAGATGACCGGCTCACCTCGGATCAAGCGCGCTCCGTAGGCGAACGACGAGTTCGCTTCGGGAGGTGCGCGTCGTCGAGTACTCGCGGATCTCTCCGCCCGCGGCGTGGATGATTCGCCCGGTGATATCCGGCGCGTCGTCGGAGGCGAGGTAGGCAGCGACCTCGGCGACGTACTCGGGACCGAGATCCAACCGGATCGACGCTCCGTCGCGAAATCCCTGATCGAGCAGTTCGGCGTTCATCCGGGTCCACGCCCCGGGCGAGATTGCGTTGACCGTGATCCCCGAACCGGCAGTCTCGGCCGCGGCAACGAGCGTTGCCGACCAGAGCGCAGCCTTGGCGACGCCGTAGCCCAGTGAGGCGACGAAGCGGGCATCGAGGGACGCCTCGGAGACGGTGTTGACAATCCGTCCCCAACCGCGCAACCGCATGTCGGCGATCGGCGCCGACATGGTGCCAATCGCTGCTTTGAGATGCACGTCGATCAGCCGATCGAGCCGCTCCTCGTCCGGGCGCACGACGGTTCCCCCACCGTGGGCGAACCCGGCGTTGTTGATCACGATGTCCACGCGGCCGAAGTTGACGAGCGCGTACTCGACTACCCGTCGACCTCCGGCGACCGAGGCGATGTCCGTCGTGTCAGCGATCGCAATACCGCCGCCGGCTCCGGTGACGACGGCAACGCGACCGTCCAACCGAGCGTTCACGGCGGCCGGCACCGGGCCTAGCGACCCTTGACCTTCATCTTTTGCGGAAACTCGGCGTACTCGACGGTGTCGTGCGACTGGCTCTCGGCGGCGATTCCCATCCCCAGAGTCTTGACGGCGTTCGCCCGGAGAATCTGGTTGAGCAGCAGCTTGGTGTCTTGCACGGCCTGCGACGGTAGCGCGGCCAACCGATGGGCGAAGGCCGTGGCCTGCACCAGCACCTCGGCCCCGGGTACGGCAAAGTTGGCCAATCCCATCTCGACCGCAGTTGCCGCCGGAATTCGATCACCGGTCAGCAGGTACTGCTTGACCTTGAGCAGGCTCATGTACGCCGGCCACGTGACTGCCGCCCCATCACCCGCGACCAGGGCGCTGGCCACATGCGGATCGGCGACGAAGGTCTCCTCGGCGATGAACACGACATCGCAGAGCGACATCAGTGTCGCACCGAGTCCGACCGCCGGTCCGTTCACCGCGGCGACGACCGGGACGTGGACATTGAGCATCTCGTCGACCAGCCGACGGGCCATCCGCATCGCGTGGCGACGGGCGGCGAAGTCGGTGCGGTAGACCTCGAAATCGTCCAGGCTGCCCCCGGCCGAGAACGCCCGACCGTTGCCGGTGAGCACGATCGCCCGGACGTCCTGGTCGGCCTCGATATGCGACCAGAGCTCACCGATCAGCTGGTGGAGCTCAGCATCGAACGCGTTCAACGCCGCCGGACGATTGAGCCTGACGATCCGCACAGGCCCGTCGTTCTCGATCAGCAACGGGCTCTCGTGGGGCTCCGCTGATTCGCTCATGACCAGCTCACCGGAAGGTGCTTGGCCTGACGGACGCCGGCGAACTCGTATTCGACCGCTTGACCGGGGGTGACCGAGTACTCCGGGATGCGCCGGTGGAACTGGTCCACGGCGATCCGCAACTCGGCCCGGGCGAGATGCGACCCGAGGCAACGATGGAAGCCGGCGGCGAATGCGATATGGGCGTTCTGCTCACGGGTGAGGTCAACGGCCATCGGGTTCTCGAACGTCGCCGGGTCGAGGTTGGCGGTGGCCCAACAGAGATAGATCATCTCGCCCTGCTTGATCGCCACGCCATTGATATCGGTGTCGCGGACCGCCCAGCGCCCGCCGCCCGACGGCACCGGGCTTTCGGAACGCATGATCTCCTCGATCGCCCGGGCCAGCTCGTCGGGATGCTCGACGAGGTGCCGTCGCTCGGCCGGATGCTTGGCCAGCCACGCCAAGATGCACGACAGCGATGAGGTGACCGTATCGAGGCCGGCGATGGTGAACATATGCATCAGGTTGACGATCTCGTCGTCATTGAGCCCGTGACCGTCGACCTGGAATGTCATGAAGGCATCGAGCAGGTCGTCGCGCCGTTCGGTCTCGGCCCGGCGCTCGGCGAGACGCATTCGCAGGTGAGCATTCATTTCCACGCCGGCAGCCCGCCCGATCTCCTCCATCTCCATCATCGAGGCCCCTTCGTTCTTGAGGATGCGATTCTTCTTCGCGTTGAGAAACTCCGAATCCTCCAGCGGCATCCCGAACAGGGTCAGAAAGATCGTCGAGGGCAACGGTACGCACAGCGCATCGTGCAGGTCGGCGTGCCCGTCGTCGATGAACGCGTCGATCAGCCGGTCGGTCAGCGCCCTGATCTGCGGTTCGAGCAACGCCATCTTGCGCGGGGTGAACAGCGGATCGAGCAGCTTGCGGTAGTGACGGTGGACGTCGCCGTCGAGGTGCAAGGGGATGAGCGGTTCAGCCGAACCCATGCCGAACGGTTGATGGGTCACCGGGTCGGTGGCGACCAGGTCGGGGTTGCGCGCCGCGGCGACCACGTCGTCCATCCGGAAGAATCCGACACCCATCTCCCAACGGACGACCGGGGTCTCGCGTCGGACCCGGTCGAAGATCGCCTGGGGGCGCTCCAGGTTGAGTGCCCCATTCGGCTCATAGGCGATCATCGACCGCAACTCGCGGCTCATCTCCTCGAATTTGATGTCGTGAACGTCCTGACGCATCGAATCCTCATTCCGTCGGCCGTGCCGAACTCGTCAATCAGATGAATCATATACCTGTTCATATTTGCAATCGAACCCGGATCGGCTACGGTCGAAACCGTGGAGCAGGCCGACGTCTTTCGTGGGGTTGTCACCGCCAGCAGCGGCGACCTGCCCCCGGGGATGCGACCGGTGTGGGCCGGGACTGTCGGTCCGATCGGCTCGTCGCCAACTCGCTTGCTGGGCTCCGTTCGACGGACGTCCTCGGTGGACATGCTGTTTCCCGACGGAGCCGGGCGCGTGGTCCTGTGCGGCGTCGGCCGCGACATCTATACCGGGGCGACATTGCCGGACTCTTCGATCGTCGATCACGTCTCGCTGGATCTCGTTCTCGACGGTCCGCTGCGCACCATCGTCGATGCCTCGATCCAACCCGACACCGAAGGCATCGCCTCCTGGCTGATCGGGATGACCGGCCACTTCCGCTTTCGGCGTCAACTCCAGGACGCCCATCCCGGGTTTGTCGCCGCAGGTTCGGTAGCCGCTCTGCTCGTCGATGAGATCCCCGGCGCCACGCTCATCTCGGGGTCATCCCTGGCCCGCTCCGGGTTGATCCCCGTACGGGTCACCGGTGCCGGTCCAGGCGTCAACGTCTGCGCCGGATGGATCGAGAACGGCTCGATGCATGCCGGTCTCGAGACCCGCCCGTTCTTCGGTGAGGGACCGCCGGCACCACTGCTCGATCGAGACGACGATCCACTCGCCTGGCACGCCAGGGGCGACCTGCCCATCTCTTCGCTGCGCCGTCAACGGCGGATCGACGTGAGCCCACGCGCCGATGGAGCGTTCACCATCGATGTGTTCTTCCGGGACTCGTTCATCGAGCCCGACGGCACCGAGTCGGTGGTCCACGAATACGGCTTGGACGCGGTCGTCGACAGCGGTGATCGACGAGTGCTGGAGGTGACCGCCACCGCCCATGTCCTGCCCGGTCCCGAATGCCCGTCGGCCATTGCCAGCGCTCAACGAATCGTCGGCGTTCCCGTCGGTGACCTGCGCCGACTGATACGCGACGAGTTCCGCGGCACGTCGACCTGCACCCACCTCAACGACGTAATGCGCTCGATCGGCGATGTCGGCACCCTGATCGACACGTTGGAACGGCTGACATCGCCATGACTCAACCGCCCGACGGCACCGGGCCAACATCGGGAGGGAAGCCACTACCTCGGTCGTTGGCTAGGTGTCGCCGAGGTAGCGCTGGAAGACATCACCACTTTGCAACTCGGCCGACGTTCCATGGAAGACGATCTCGCCGCGGCTGAGCACATAGGCCCTCGTCGACATGGCCAACGCTCGGGCGACGAACTGGTCCACGATCAGCAGTGACGACCCCTTGGCGGCCGCGCCGACAAGAAAGGTGAAGATCTCGTCGACGACGATCGGGGCGAGTCCGAGCGACGCCTCGTCAACCAGGATCAGCCGTGGACTGCGGGCGTAGGCGCGGGCCATGGCGAGCATCTGCTGCTGACCGCCCGACATCGTTCCCGAACGTTGCGACAGGCGTTCACCAAGAATCGGGAACGCGGCGACGGCCCGTTCGATGG
This sequence comes from Actinomycetes bacterium, assembly GCA_031371195.1. Taxonomy (GTDB): domain Bacteria; phylum Actinomycetota; class Acidimicrobiia; order Acidimicrobiales; family Ilumatobacteraceae; genus JANMJD01. The sequence goes on from JANMJD010000163.1 coordinate 12,652, forward strand.
CGCCTGCTTCGTCGCCGGGTGCCGCCTGAAGTTCGAGGTTCTCCTTCACGGTCAACGAGCGGAAGATGCCTCGCCCCTCGGGAATGTGGCACAAGCCGAGGCCGGCTCGCATGTTGGGTGCCAGGCGGGTCACGTCGGCCCCGCCCAGGTGCACCGAACCGGTGATCGGTCGAATCAAACCCGAGAGGACCTTGAGCAACGTCGTCTTGCCGGCCCCGTTCGGTCCGAGCAGCGCAGTCACCGAACCGGCCGGAATCGACAGATCGATGTTCCGGAGAATCGTGGTACGGCCGTAGCCGGCGTTGATCCCGGCGAGCTGAGCAGCCGCGGGGGCCTCGACGGTCACGCTCGGCGTCGTGTTCATAGGACCGCCTCAGCCGTCTGCAGCTCTTCCGACCCGAGATAGGCATCGCGCACGATGTTGCTGGCAGCCACCGCAGCGGGTTCACCCTCGAAGAGCATGCGACCGAAGTCGAGCACGTAGATGTAGCTGCACACCTTCATGACCAGCGACATGTCGTGTTCGACGAGCAGAATCCCGCATCCCCGCAGTTCCACAACGGTGCGCAGGACCTGGCCGAACCGAACCGTCTCGTCGCGATCCAACCCCGACGACGGTTCGTCGAGCAGCAGCAGATCGAATCGCCCGGCCAGGCATCGGGCCAACTCGACGAGTCGACGCTCCCCGGTCGACAGCTCGCCTGCCTGGCTGACGGCCAGTTGGCTGATACCGCAGATCGCCATCGCGTCGCGTGCGGCCTGTTCCGTGGCCCGCGCCTCGGCGCGCGGGGCGAACAGTTGGCGGATCAGACGGGCTCCGGCGTACGACGATTCACTGCCCAAGGCGACGTTCTCGGCGACGGTCAGCGAGTCGGCCAACTCCATCCGTTGGAAGGTCCGCCCGATGCCGAGCCGGCCCCGGGCCGCCGTCCCCAGCCTGTTGATCGCCTGACCGTGGAACGTCAAGCGACCGTCAATGCTCCGGTTGATCCCGCTGACCGCGTTGAACGTCGTCGTCTTGCCCGCCCCGTTCGGGCCGATCAAACCGGTGATCCGCCCGACCGGTGCGGTGAACGACACGTCGTCGACCGCCCGCAGACCTCCGAACTGAACAACGAGTCCGTTGATGTCGAGCCCCGGTCGCGCGGGGTCCGACTGTTGAGACGCAGCCCCCAGCCCAGTGGCCAACGGCTCAACCGTTGATCGCCGACCGGCCCGTTCGAGCAACGCCCGAAATCGTGGCGCCATCGACGGGTGCCCACCCTGCAGGGCGACCATGATCGCGAAGAACCCGAATAACAGGTTCAACACATGCGGCGTGCGGTCGCCCGAGAAATAGCCGGGGATCACCGCGGTGACGCCGGCGAACACGGCGTACCACGGCTCGCGGAACGGGGCCAGAGCAAGGATCGCCACCAACACCAGCGAGTAGAACGGCTGGAATACAACGGTACTGCCATCGACGTTGGTCAAGGCGACGCCGTACATGGCACCGCCGATGGCGGCGATGAACGCCGAGATGCAGAACACGATGATCTTGGTGACGCTGGTCGACAGGCCGAGCGTCGCCACCGCCGTCGGGCTGCCCGACATCCCCCGCAACATCCGACCCAGACGGGACTGCGAGATCACCACGATCACCAGCGAGGTGACGACGAGTACGGCGAGAATGACATAGTAGCGGGTGGTCTGGCTGGTCGAGCCGAACGGGGTGGGCACCTTGCGACCTCCGGCGAACGTGAAGAACATCCAGTCCTGCGGGAAGAACAAACGAGTGACCAGAATCCCGAATCCGAACGTGGCCAACGCCAGGTAGACACCGTGAAGTCGGATCGCCGGCAGGGCAACGATCGCCCCCACGGGCACGGCCACCAAACCGGCCAGGATCAGCGCCGGCAACCATGGAATGCCTCCGCCGATCGTGAACCGGGAGAACGCCAACGCTCCGATCCCGGCGAATGTCGCATGGCACAGCGACACCTGACCACTTGTCTTGATCAGCAGACCGAGCGACAGCATCAGGATGGCCGAGCACAATCCGAACGTGTAGAACGAGAGCTTCGTGCCGACGACGTGGGGCACGATCAGCAGCAATGCCAGCACGATCACCCCGACCCCCAGCCGCACGGCCGGCGGCCCCGACCACTGCAACGGCGGGCGCGCCTCGGCATCGGATCGCGGAGCCAACTTGCCTTTCGGCATCGCCAGCAACACGACGAACAGGAGAAGGAACGGCAAGGCGTCCGACAGGCCGCCGAGCGTCGTCCAGTGGTGCTTGTTGACCTGGAATCCGACGATGTCCTGAGCGATCCCGACGACAAGCCCGCCGGCGAACGTGATCGGGATGCTGGTGAAACCGCCGATCGCCGCTGCGCCGAAGGCGTACGTCGCCAGAAAGATCAGGTTGTACGGCTGTAACCCGACAAGCGGCAGGATGAGCACTCCCGACAGCGCGGCGAACGTCGCCCCGATCATCCAGGCGATCCTCCGCACGCGCACGGGGCTGGTCCCCTGGAGATCGAGGAGGTCGGGATCGTCGACGGCGGCCCGCATCGACGCACCCAGCCGCGTGGAGCCAAACAGGACATACAGCGCAGCGACGGCCACGAGGGCGACCACTGCGGTGACCAACTGATCTCCGAAGACGTTGACGTCGAAAACGCGCCACTTGTAGTGCTTGCGGTTGCCCAGTGGCAGGAACCGGGCGACCTTCAGGCCGTTGTTGCTCTTTGGATAGAAGAGCAGGCAGATCGCCGGCACCATCACCATCAGGGCGACGGTGCCGACGATCTTCATGGTCGTGCGCTGTCGGGACAGATTGCGGGCAACGAGTTCCATGAGCACACCGAGCAACGGCCCGACGACGAACACCGCCACCACGACGGCAATCTTCCAGTCCCATCCCAGAGTGATACGCATCCAGTAGAAGACGATCGTCGCTGCGGTAAGAATCGCCCCGTGACCGAAGTTGAAGATGCCCGACGTCTTGAATGTCAGAACCAGGCCGCTGCCGGCCAGGCCGTAGATCGTCCCCGTCACCAGTCCGGTGACGATGAACGGCAGTAGGTCACGCACGCCGGGCGGTCAGGCCGGCGGATAACACTGGTACTTCAGTCCGCCAAGCGGGTTGGTGAACTTGCCGTCCTTCAACACGAACGGCCAGAAGCATGGGCGGTGCTTGGCCAGCTCGCCCTTGGTGAACGTGACGGGGGCGATGAGACCGCCGAGGGTTTCGTCCTTGACGGTGTACATGTTGTCCATCGCCTCGGCCGCAGTCGGATCGTCACTGAGCTTGGCGTTGGCCTTGGCGAACAATTGCAGTGCGCCCCACATGCCGGTAGCCGTCGGGTCGTTGATCGCGTCGTCCTTCAGCCCGCCGGCCGTCAGGGCATCGCGGTACTCGACGACCGGCGCATCATCAACCCACCACGGGAAGGCGTTGAGACCACCGGCCAGGTTGATGCCCTCGGTCGTGATCAAGTCTCCCCGCACCGACCCGGCAGAAGCGCCGAACGTCCCGGTGTAGCCCTGATCGGTGCAGTCGCTGAAGATCTTCGCACCGGCGGCCCCGCCCAGGCTGAGCTGGATGAAGTCGACGCCCTGCTGCACCCATTGGATGCATTCGGCGTTGTAGTCGGGGGCGGTCGAACTCACCTTGGTGACGCCGAGATCCTTGAGGCCCAGGGCGGCGGCGGTCGCAGAGAACACCGGAGCGGCCTGGGAGCACGAATCAACCTCGGCACACGCGGCCGTCACCAGCGTCGTGGCCCCGACCGTCTGGGCGGCGAGCACCTGCTCGTCGACCACGGCGCCGAACGTCGTCGTCAGCGTGAACGCATTGGGCAGGGCGCACGCCACCGAAGCTCCAGGATCGGTACTGCAGTGCAGTTGGAACGATTCGATGTCGCCGCCCCACACCGACGGGTTGTAGCCGACACCGAGGATCGGTATGCCGGTCTTGCCCAGGCTCTCGGCCATCGCCGATTCCGTCGACGTCGATTCCAACAGGATCATCACCGGCTTCTTGGCGACCATCTCGTCGAGGATCGTTTGTGATTTGGCTGCGTCACCGCCGGTATCGCCAACCTCGATGGTCACCGGATGACCGTTGATCCCGCCCTTGGCGTTGATGAAGGTGCCCCATGCCTGGATGATCTCGGGGGCCTGCGGAGGACCGCCCGATGGTCCGGTGGCGTCGACGATCGCCGCGATCACGATCGGCGACTTGGCCGGCGCGGCAGGCTCGGTCGCGGCCGGTTCGGTGGTCGGTGCGTCGGTGGTCGGCGCATCAGTCGTCGGTGCGTCCGTCGGTGCGGCAGCAACAGTCGTCGCCGCCGCGGTCGGTGCCGGCGCATCCGTTGCCCCCGACGTCGTGGCCGTGGTCTTGCTGCTGCCGCACGATGCAACCACCAGCATTGCGGCGACTCCGGCGAGCGCGACTCGGCACTTCGGATGACGAGTGACGACCATGATCTCTCTCCCTTGGTTCATGTGTCCCCCCAGGATTCACACGTAGCTGCAGACTACATCACAAAGCAGACATAGGTAGATAATTGCGCTACATCACGACCGCATCGAAGGGACCCGAGTTCAGGCGAACAGCTTGGCGGCGTTGCCATACATGATCGCCCGCTGGGTCTCGTCGTCAAGGGTGTCGAGCAGCTTGGCGAACTCGACCGGTTCGGCGATGCCTTCGGCGTGCGGGAAGTCCGACCCCATCACCAGGCACGACGAATCGCCGCCGAGTTGGTCGACCAGTGCCACCACATCGTCTTCCGGATACGGAGCCACCCGAACGCGTTCCCGGAAAATCCGGCTCGGTCGCTCGGTCAGCTTCCCGCCGATCCACGGGCCGTTGCGGCCCATGCCTCGGCTCTTGTCCATATGGCTGAGCATGTGCGGCACCCAACTGGCACCGTGCTCGGCGACGAGGCAATTGATGTCGGGAAAGCGGCCGAACACGTTGTCGAAGATCAGCGACGACACCGTGTCGATGATCGGGCGCTCGCCATAGACATTCATCCACTGCCAGGCTGACATGTGCCAGGCGGCCGGATCGGTGTTGTGCCCCCATGCCGGCGAGATGGCGTCGAAGTACCAGAACGGCATGATGTGGTAGGTGACGGTGACGCCGGCCTCGTTGAGTCGCGACCACACCGGATCGAAGTATGGGTCGCCCGGCGACCGGCCATACGCGGGGCCGGTAGGCATCAACACGAATCGGGCGCCGGCGGCGAGGATCTCGTCGGTCATCGCAATCGCCCGGTCGAGGTCGCGCAGCGACAACAAGGCCGTGGCGTAGATCTTGCCGTCGCGATTGAAACCCCACTCCTCGTTGTACCAGCGGTTGAACGACTGCAGGTTGACGTACAGGGCGTCGGTGTCGAGCGTGTAGTGCTCGGCCGCCAAGGCCATCCCGGCGGGGAACAGCACGCAGCGGTCGACGCCCTGCTGCTCGAGCAGGGCGAGACGGGGACCGCGCTCCAGGTACTCGGGTCGGATCGGCTCGGGTTGATACGACTCGTCGGGATTGCCCGAGCCCATCTGACGGAGCATTTCCTTCAACGAGCCGGGCCGATAGGCCATGTCCCACCCGAGGCCGGACTCGCTGTTGAACGTGGCGATCCGATTCCCAGAAAGGATGCGCTCCATCCCCGCCGCATCGCGGACCGGAGTGACGGCCCGGTCGAGGTAGGCCTCGGGCAGGTAGCGGGTGAACGCATCACGCGGCTCGTAGCAGTGCGTGTCGCAATCTGTGATGCCGTAGTCGAGCGTCATTCGCCACCTCCTGGAATGAGTGATACCACTCAATCATATAACTATTTCACTCGGCGGGCTCGATCTCCAGCAGAGTGCTTGCGCCTATCGCCGCGTAGCGGGTCGCGAGCGTTGCGTCGAACGTGACGAGAGTGGCTCCGGCGGCATGAGCCGTGGCGGCGATCCACGCGTCGTTGCCCTTGATACCGGCCGCCCGGCATACCCCGAACGAGGCGATCAGCCCGGACGGCTCCTCGTGAAAGGCATCGACGACAATGTCGATGACGCGCAGGCGTCGAGCGGCGCGGTAGGTACGGCGTCGGGGCGAGTCGATGGAGGACGTCGACCATCCGACGGCGAGTTCGCCGAGCGTGACCGCGCTGATCGATGGTGGCTCAGTCACCTGACGCAACTCGGCGACGAGACCCTCATGTCGACGTTCAAGCAGGTGGATGACCGCGGAAGTGTCCAGTACGATGTTCATCCGAGCCCGAGGCGGTCAACGGCGTCGAGTTCATCATCGTCGTCATGACGGGACGCTTCGATCTCAGCGGCAAGGCCGGAGTCGTACGGCTCCCAGTCCGGTCCGGTGACCCGTTCGAGCCAGGCGTCGATGTCCCATCGGCCACTCTCCGGCGCGAGCGCGGTGAGCACCGCAATCGGAACACCACCGTCGGTGATGGTGACTGCCTCGGTTTGGGCTCGTTCAATCACCTCTCGCGTATGGTTGCGAAGGTCGCGCATCGATGCCGTTGTCACGGGTATCACTGTATCACACATTTGTGATACAGTGGCGGTAGACGGCGCCTGCTGCATGAACTCGGCCTGTTTAGGCCTGTATCCGCCGCCCATGACGTGGCAGGCTGGATCATGCGCTCGCTTGACCTGATGGTTCCGACCGGCGACCTCGACGGTGTCCCAGGTGCCCATGACCTCGCCGTGACGGTGCACCTACCCGATGCCGATCCGACGGCCACCCGCGTCTACGTGGCGTTCCCTGGCGGCGGATACGGACGGCGATACTTCGATATCACGGCCAAGCCGAGCTACAGCCAGGCCGAGTATCACACCGATCGCGGCGCGATCTTCGTGGCGGTCGACCACCTCGGGGTCGGAGGGAGTTCGATGCCCGACCCGTTCGACCTGACATTCGAGAACATCGCCGCCGCCAATCATCAGGTGACGACGACTGTGCTCGACGGTCTGCGGCGCGGCACGTTGATTGCCGGAGTCGGAGGGATCGATATTGCCGACGCAGTCGGTATGGGCCAGTCGATGGGCGGTTGCCTGCTCACCGTACAGCAGGCGAACCATCAGACCTTCGATGCGGTCGCCTTCCTCGGTTGGAGCGGCACCCACACCACGTTCCCGGCGCCGGACGGCGGGCGCAATGTCCACCCGGTGCCACCGCGCGGATTCGATCTTCGCCCGATGGCCGCGGATCTCGCCAACAGCCCGGTCGAGGTCGAGCATTTCCGGTTCTGCTTCCACTGGCCCGACGAGGACCCCGAACTCCTCGAAGCAGACCTGGCCTCGTATCAGCCGTTCACCGAAGTGGTCCGTGGCGATGCGGTGTCGCCGTGGGGCAGCGCCACGGTCCCGCCGTGCGCGCTCACGATGCTCGGCGAGCACGTCGTCGCTGAGGATGCGGCGCGAATCACGGTGCCGGTGCTCGTCGCCGTCGGCGAACGTGACGTCGTCGGCGACCCGGTGGCCGATCGGCTGGCCTACACGTCGAGTCCGGAGGTCTCCATCGTGGTCATCTCCCGCATGGCTCACATGCACAACTTCGCCCGCACCCGGGCGCGCCTCTGGGCGTACATCGACGGGTTCGGCCGTTGAACGGGTTCATCCGACCAGGTCGTTGCCGAGATTGGCGAGATTGGTGATCCGGTTGGTGCCCGCTCGGCTGTAGTCGTATCCGGCGACCGGGTAGCCGTTGGTCAGGAAGGCGAACGACGTGCCGGCCTCGGGGTCCATGAAGCCGAGTTGGCACGGCGCACCACCGCTGCCGAACGTGGCGTCCGACCCGGTGGCGGGTATCCACGAACCGCGGTCCTCTCCGCAGACCGTGAGGAACAGGCCGATGCTCGTCTTGAGGCTGCTCCCGCCATACAGCTTGTCGCCCGCCGGGGCTTCGCAGACGTGCACTTGCGTCCCCTCGGCAACGATCTCTCGACTCCACAATCCGGAGTGGACGAGGGCCTGGGAGAACAGGGCGACGTCGGCGGCGGACCCGACAATCGAATGACTCGGCTCCCCGCCGGCGAGCACGTCGGCGTTGGCCAGATACCACGGCCCCCACGGGTCGACCGCCTGGTCGTCGCTCACCCGGTCGAAGGCGATCGGTGCTGTGACGAGATCGGCATAGCGGTCGGCGGAGACCGGCAGGATGAACCCGAGTCCAAGCGGTTCGACGATCTCGGAGCGGAGGTACTCGGCAAACGCCAGACCCGTGCGGCGTTCGATCAGCTCGGCGATGACCCAGGCAGCACCGGTCAAGTGGTATTGAAACCGGCTGCCGGGTTCGTAGTCGAGCCGCCATTTCGACATCGCCTCCAGCCGGCGCGATCTGTCCAACATCTTCGGGTAGCCGAGCGGTGCGAATGGAAACCCGGCGGTGTGGGTCAACACCTGTTTGACGGTGACGACCTCTTTGCCGTTGGTGGCGAACTCCGGGATCACATCGCCGACCCGTTCGTCGACCGAGAGGAGTCCCTCGTCGATGACCTTCCAGATCGTTCCGGCGACCACGGTTCGCCCGACGGATTGGAGGATGTAGCGGGCATCGGGCCGGGCGTCGCCATAGGTCTCGAAGGCGACGAGTTTGCCGTCCTTGGCCACGGCGACCTGCGCCGATGGCAACGGACCGTGCTCGATTTCGAGGCGGGCACGGCGCAGGAACACCTCGAGGCGCGCCCGGTCGACGCCGACCGACACGGGGTCGACCACCTCATATGACATCGGGACGAGCGCAGTCATCGCTTTGGTTCCCCGTTCGATCGCAGTGAGACTAGAATAGGTAGATAATTGCACCAAAGTAGGGGGAAGCCAATGGCTGGAATCTGCGAGGGCTTGAACGTCCTCGAGTACGGATCGGGCAGCGCGGCAGCATCGATGGCGGCGATGGTTCTCGCCGACGCCGGCGCCCGGGTGATCAAGATCGAGCCGCCCGAGGGCGACCGGCTCCGTACGGCCAATCCGAGCGGCTTCCTCGTCTGGAACCGCGGCAAGGAAAGCGTCGTCGCCGACCTCCGTACGGCTGCGGGGCAGGATCACCTTCGGCGACTCGCTGCCGATGCCGATGTCGTAATCGAGGCGTTCGCGCCCGGCACGACGGCGCGTTGGGGTGTCGCCGCCGATGCACTTCGGGCCGCCAATCCACGGCTCGTGCACTGCGCGATCAGTGGTTTCGGTCCGACCGGGCCGTATTCGACGTTGAAGGGCTACGACTCTCTCGTGGCCGCCAAGGCCGGTCTGACGGCGCGAGGCGCGTTCGGCCACCGCGACGGCCCGATCCTGTTCCCGGTCCCGTGGGGCAGCTTCGGTTCGGCGATGCAGTCGGTCGCCGGGATCGTGGGCGCATTGCTCGTTCGAGATCAGACCGGCCGCGGCCAGTCGATCGACGCGACGCTGGTCAACGGCGTCGATCCGCTCGACTACTTCGTCGCCACGATCATGCAGTTGGCGATCAAGAAGGGTGACGTCGGCACGTCGGACACACGGGCGCTGATGGGCGCCAACCGCTACGGCGTGCTGCTGATGACCCGCGACGGCCGGATCGTGCAGACCTCGACGCTCCTCCCCCACCAGGGCAAGGCCCTCTGCGATGTCGCTGGGATCGGCCATTATCTGGACGATCCGCGATTCAAACGGCTGCCGATGTTCGATTCCGCCGAAGATGCCCAGGCGTGGGAAGACCTGCTGCTCGAAGCGTTCCGCGCCGAGGACCTCGATCATTGGCTGCCGCTCCTGATGGCCAGTCCCGATATCGCCTTCGAGGTTGGCGTCACCAGCGAGGAAGGCCTCGACCATCCCCAGATCGTCCACAACGGCGACGAGATCATGATCGTCGACCCGGTGGTCGGTCCGGTGCGCCAGGTCGGTCCGATCGGACACTTCTCGCGCACACCGGTGACCCCTCGCTCCTCCGCTCCGGCGCTGGGCGCCAACGGCGGACCATTCCTGTCGCTGTCGAACGACGAGGCCGACGGTCCGGCGCCTGCCCACCCGTTCGCCGGAGTGACGATCGTCGAGTTCGGCTACTTCTACGCCATGCCCTACGCCACGGCGATGATGGCGGCGCTCGGTGCTCGCGTGATCAAGATCGAGGACGGCAACGGCGACCCGCACCGGTCGTCGTTCGGCCCGGAGGTCGCCAGCAACAAGACCACCGCAGCGAAGGAGAGCATTTCGCTCGACCTGCGCACAGCCGAGGGGCGGGCGATCGCCCACAAGGTGGTCGCTTCGGCCGACGTGTTCATCACCGGGTTCCGGTCCAACGTGCCTACCAAGCTCGGGCTCGGCTACGAGGAACTCGCGGCGCTCAACCCACGACTGCTGTACGTCAACGCGTCGGGGTACGGGATCGACGGGCCGTACGCCCATCGCGCCCTGTATGCCCAGGCGGCCCAGGCCGTCGCCGGCAGCTTCGGCCGTCAGGTGGGCTACTGGGCCGACCCGGCCCAGAGCGAAGGGATGAGCGTGCCCGAGTTGCAGGCGATCATCCTGCCCCGACTCAACCCGGTCGTCGACGGTGACTCCAGCGCAGCGCTGGCCGTGCTGGCTGCGCTGGCACTCGGCGTCTACCACCAGCAGCGAACGGGCGAGGGACAGCGCTTGGTCACCTCGATGATCGCCGGCAACGCCTGGTGCTACTCCGACGATTTCTGCAGCTACGAGGGCAAACCGCCGGTCCCGCTCGGCGACGACGACTACCACGGGGTGAGCGCGCTCGACCGGGTCTATCCCGCCGCCGATGGCACGTGGATCTGCCTCGTGGTGCCCACTGATCGCGAGTTCGCGGCGATGGCCGAGGCGATCGGGATGCCCGAACTGTTCGTCGATCCCCGATTCGCCACTCCCGCGGCCAGGGCAGCTAACGAAGTTGCGCTGGTTGCCGCCCTCTCCGAGCGCTTCGCGACCAAGCCGGCCGGCGAGTGGGAATCGATGTTGAGCGCCGTCCGCGTCGGCTGTGTCGAGGCGAACCTCAAGGGACAGCCTGCATTCACCGTGTTCGATCCGGTGCTGCGGGCAACGGGACTGACCGTGGCGATCGAGCATCCGATGTTCGGTGAGATGATCCGCTCGTCCCCGCCGGTGGCGTTCTCAGAGACACCGGGCCGGGTTGACCTGCCGTGCGTGCGCGGTCAACACAACCGATCGATCCTCGGCGAACTCGGCTACACCGCGAGCGAGATCGACGAGTTCGAAGCCGGCCTGATCATCATTCCACCCGTCTGATGGGGACCAAGGCAGTCGGCCGGCCCGCGCAAAGGGTCCAACGATGACCGGTCGACCATAGCGATGAGCCCGGCCGACTTTCGGGAGCGGGCGCTTGAGTTCCTGTGCGCCAACTCCGTCGTTGGGGCGGCATCCTCCGAGTCGGGTTGGGGCCGCGGCGACGATTCGGTCGGACTGCTCGACGGCTACCCGGATCGTGCCGCCGAGGCGGCGGCGGTGGAGCGGGCGCGCGAGTGGCGTCGGTGTGTCTACGACAACGGCTTCGGGTGGCTGGGCGGCCCGGTGCACTTGGGGGGCGCCGGGCTCGACCCGGCCCTCGATGAGGAATACCGGCTCCTCGAAGCCGGATTCGACGTGCCCGACCAGCAGCCGTTCGGTACGGGAATCCGGCTTGTGGCACCCGCTGTTGTGGCCCACGGTGAGGCGGCCTGCAGCGTCGGTTCCTGCCGGGAATCCATCGGGGCGACATCGTCTGCTGTCAGCTCCTCAGCGAGCGGCCCGGTGGGTGGTGAGCACGCCAGGTAGGTCGACGATCGATTCGGCGAATGCCGAGGCGGCCCCTGCGTTGCCGGCATAAACGGCGACCACGTGCGCACCCTCTTGCAATAGCCGCATGCTGACTGCCGCGCCCAGGCCACGGGTGCCACCGGTGACGATCGCCACCCGACCTTCGAAGCTCATCTCGAACCCATCAACGGGGCACGGTCGAGGTGACGAGGGCCTGGGCGACGAGTTTGCCGTCGGTGTCGACGACCCGGACCTCGGCGACCTGGATTCGTTTGCCGGGTTTGATGCACACGCCCGTCGCGGTCAGATCGGTCGTCGCCGTCGAGAGATAACTGATGTTCATCCCGACCGTGGCGATGAAGCCCTCCGCCCCGATCGCGGCCAACGACGCG
>JANMJD010000280.1:0-19736 GCA_031371195.1 Actinomycetes bacterium
CACGACCACGACAGGCCGGCTGTACATGTTCAGCGGCCTGTTGACCGGACCGTATAGCGTCGAGGACTTCGCGACGTACCTCGCCGGGGGGGGGGTGCGGGTCGGTTAGCGCTGGTCGGCGGCAACTGCGGGCGAGGACGCGGTGGACGGCGATGACAACGGATCGCTGCACAGTTCGGGCGGCCTGCGATCGGCCGCATTCACCCTCGCCGAGGGCACCGAACCGACGGCCGAGACGCCCGACAACGACCCGACGACGCCCGACGGCAATGAGAACCTGACGGTCGACTTCGGGATCGTGCCGACGTTCTCGCTCGGCAACGAGATCTGGCTCGACTTCAACGACGACGGCATCCGCGATGCCGTCGAGATCACGGTTCCCGACGGCACCGTCGTCAACCTGCTGGACGCGAACGGCAATGCGGTCCTCGACGCCGCCGGCCAACCGCGCACGACCACGACGGTCAACGGCCTGTACCTGTTCGACGGCCTGCTCGCCGGCGGGTACATCGTCGAGATTCCTGCGTCGCAGTTCGCCATCGGTGCGGCACTCGAGGGCACGCGGTCATCGACGCCGACGTCGGTCGACGATTCGATCGCCGCCGACGGTACCGACCACGGTGCGGCATCCAATCACGGCATCCGCACCGGTGTGATCGACCTGTCGCGGGCAGCAGAAGCGCTCGGTGAGGCTCCCGACAACGACGCCGTCACCCCCGACGGCAACGAGAACCTGACATGGGACATCGGCCTGGTGCCGCTGTTCTCCCTCGGCAACGAGGTGTGGTACGACGCCGACGACGACGGCATCAAGGCCTCCGATGAGGACTACGTCGCCGACGGTGTGATCGTCAACCTCTACGACCCGGCCGACCTGACAACGCCGATCCGCAGTACGCAGATCCTCAACGGGTTGTACCGCTTCACCGGGCTCTTCGCCGGCACATACGTCGTCGAACTGGCCCCGGAGAACTTCGCCCCCGGCGGGCTCATCGGTGCAGCCCGATCGTCGACTCCGACCGCCGATCCCGACCAGAGTCCCACCGATCAGGACGACAACGGCAGCGATACCACGAACGCCGCCGCAGCACGGGTGATCCGCTCCTCGGTGACGTTGACCTGGTTGGCCGAGCCCACCGCCGAGAACCCCGACAACGAGTCGACCATCCCCGACCGCAACTCCAACCTGACCGTCGACTTCGGCGTCGTCCGCCTGGTCGCCGTCGGTGACTACGTCTGGTACGACGCCAACAACAACGGGATCCAGGATCCCACCGAGTTGCCGGTGCCCAACGTCGGCGTCGCCCTGTTGATGGAGGACCCGGCCAATCGCGACACCTTCATCCCTGCCCTCGATTCGCTCGGCGCGCCGGTGACGGCGACGACGACCGACGCCGCCGGCTACTACGTGTTCGACAACCTGCTACCCGGCCGCTACGAGATCCAGTTCGACGTGGCCACGTTGCCGACCGGTTACACGGTGGCCAAGCGCGACCGGGGCAGCGACATCCACGTCGATTCCAACCCGGACTCGACCGGGCTCACTCCCCCCTTCCTGCTCAGCCCGCTGGGCACGCTGGTCAACCCGGCGATGGTCGGCAACAACGACCCGATGGTGCTGGCCGGGGCGATCAACCCGACCATCGATATGGGCATCTACCGGCCCGTTTCCGTCGGTGACCTCGTCTGGTACGACGCCAACCGCGACGGCATCTACGACCCGGCGACCGAGTCGGGACTTGCCGACGTGACCGTCACGCTGCTGATGGAGGACCCGACCAACCCGGGCACGTTCATCGCCGCCACCGATGACGAGCGCCGGCCGATCGCCCCGAGGCTCACCGGCGCCGACGGCCGGTATGCGTTCACCCATCTGATCGAGAACACCTACCGGGTCGAGTTCACCCTGCCCAATGGCTACCGCTGGACACGTACCGATCAGGGTCTCGACGACACCCTCGACTCCGACGCCACGTTCACGACGACGGCCGACGCGACAGCAACGTCGGCCGACCGATTCGTCTCGGCCCTCACTCCGGTCGCCGACAGCGACCCGGCCGGCCTTGTCATGACCGACCCGTCGTTCGACGCCGGGGTGTGGGTGCCGCTCGCCATCGGCGACCGGGTGTGGTTCGACCTCGATCGCAACGGCACCCAGGACGCCGGCGAAACATCCGTGGTGGGGGCCGGCGTGATCCTCCTCCAAGAGACCTCGCCGGGCGTGTTCACCCCGGCCGTCGATGCCGATGGCGTCGCCGTACCCACCGACCAGGTCACCGATGCGAACGGGCTGTACCTGTTCGACAATCTGCTCCCCGGCGTCTACCAGGTGACGTTCACCCACCACCAGCCCGGGTATCGCTGGACCACCGTCGACAGCGGCTCCGACGCCGCCGACTCCGACGCGATCTTTGTCGCCCCGGCCGACCCATCGGCATCAACGGGCCGTATCGACCTGCAGATCGGTGCCATCGCCGTACGTCCGGTGGTCCCCGCCGACGTCGCAACGTACGGATCGATGATCGCCACGTATCTCGATCCGACCAACGACGCCGGCATCTGGATCCCTTTGGCGGTCGGCGACTACGTGTGGTTCGACCTGAACCACAACGGCGTGCAGGACGTCGGTGAGAAGCCCGTGGGAGGCGTCGGCGTCAGCCTGCTCGTCGACGATCCGGCCAACCCGGGCACGTTGATCCCGGCGATCGACGCCGACGGAAATCCGGTGGCGACGACCACCACCGACACGGTCACCGGGCGGTATTTGTTCGACAACCTGTTGCCCGGCACCTACCGGATTCAATTCGACCTGGCAACCCTGCCCACCGGCTACGTGCCGTCGAAGCAGACCCAGGGGGCCGATACCACGATCGACTCGAACGCCGACCAGGCCGGCCTGACCCCACCATTCACCCTCGCTCCCGCGGGCGGCAACATGGTGCCCAACAACGACCCGACGATCAACGCGGCAATGATCGACCCCACCATCGACCTGGGGATCTTCACCTCGGTGACCCTCGGGGACCTGGTCTGGTACGACGCCGACCGCAATGGCGTCTTCGATCCGGCTACCGAGCACGGCATCACCGCAGTGCAGGTCGAACTGCTGATGGAGGACCCGGCGACTCCCGGCACCTACATCGCCGCGATCGACGCCGACGGCGCTCCTGTCGCGGCCTCGTTCACCGATGTCGACGGCCGCTACTCGTTCACCAATCTGGTCTCGGGCAAGTTCAAGGTCGTCTTCAGCCTGCCCAGCGGATTCGAGTGGACTCCCGCGGGGCAGGGCGCCGATGCGACGCTCGACTCGAACGCCGGCTACTCGACGACCACCGATGCGACCGCGACGAGCGGCGTGATCACGGTGTTCGCCGATGCGGCCGTCGGCGACTCCGATGCGAACGGTCTCCACCTCACCGACCCGTCGGTCGACGCCGGCGTCTGGCTGCCCTTCGCCATCGGCGACCAGGTGTGGTTCGACCTCGACCACAACGGTGCGCAGGACCCGACCGAGACCCCGGTCGCCGGTGCCACCGCCCATCTCGTGATGGCGGTCGCCGACGGTTCGTTCATCGCCGCGACCGATGCCGACGGAAATCCCGTCGCCGATGCGACCACGGATGCCAACGGCTACTACCTGTTCGACTACCTGCTCCCCGGCGTCTACAAGGTCGAGTTCACCCACGCCCGGAGCGGCTACGAGTGGACCTCGGCCAATACCGCGGGCGATGCACTCGATTCCGACGCGGTGTATGCCACGGCAACCGACCCGATGGCCGCCACCGGACCGATCACGCTGTCGTACGGTGCGGTCTCCGTACGGGGAACGACTCCGGCCGACGACACCACGTACGGCACGGCGGTCAGAGCGAGCTACGTCGACCCGACGAATGATGCCGGCATCTGGGTGCCGCTCGGTGTGGGCAACTACGTCTGGTTCGACGCCAACCACAATGGCCTGCAGGACGACGGCGAGCTGCCGGTCGGCAACGTCGGTGTCGCACTGTGGATGGATGACGGCACGGGTGTGTTCGTGCCGGCTCGTGATGCCGACGGCAACGCCGTCGCGACGACGACCACCGACGCGCTCACCGGCATGTACTCGTTCGACAACCTCGTTCCCGGCACCTATCAGGTGCGATTCGATCTGGCGACGTTGCCGGCCGGCTATGTGCCGACAACGCCGTCAGCCGGCGCCGATGCCGGGCTCGACTCGAACCCCGATCTCACCGGGCTGAGCGGGCAGTTCACGCTGTCGGCGACCGGCGCGAACATGGTTGCCAACGCCGACGGCACACTGCATGCCTCGCTGATCGATCCGACGATCGACATGGGCATCTGGCAACCGCTGGCCATCGGCGACGTGGTGTGGAACGACATCGACCACGACGGCGTGCAGGACCAGGGCGAGGCTCCGGTCCCCGGTGTCAAGGTGGAGTTGCTGACGGCGACCGGGATGCCGGCGACCGACGGCAACGGCAACCTGGTGCCGCCGGCAACGACCGATGCCGCCGGGCACTACGTGTTCGACAGCCTCTTCGCCGGCGACTATCAGATCCGCTTCACCCTGCCGGCCGGATTCATCGTCACCACCCGAGGAGCGGGCGCCGATCCGCTGGTCGACTCGAACACCGCGCCCACGGGCCTCACCCCGGTATTCACCCTCTCGAACGACTCGCCCGAGGTACGTCCGACGACCGCCGGTGACGGCGTGACCGTGGCGCATCTCATCGACCCGTCGATCGACGCCGGCATCTGGCAACCCCTCGCCATCGGCGACTTCGTGTGGTACGACCTGAATCACAACGGGCTGCAAGACGCCGGGGAGCAGCCCGTCGCCGGTGTGACGGTCACCCTGCTGAGCGCCGACGGATCCGCGGCGTTCGACGCCGATGGTCTGCCGGTGACGCCCACGACCACCGATGCGAACGGGCACTACGTGTTCGACAACCTGGTGGCCGGCGACTACCGGGTGAGGTTCTCGACGCTGCCGAGCGGCTATCTGCTCACCACCTCGGCGACCGGGACCGATCGACTCGTCGATTCCAATCCGGCCGGCGACGGTCTGACCGCGGTCTTCACTCTCCAGGCCGAATCGGCCGTCGTCCGCCCTGTCGCCGTTGGCGACGGCGTCACGGTGGCCACCCTGATCGATCCCTCGATCGACGCCGGCATCTGGATCCCGCTGGCCATCGGCGATGTCGTGTGGTTCGACACCAACCACAACGGAGTCCAGGATCAGGGTGAACGCCCCGTCCCCGGCGTCAGGGTGGAACTGCTCAACGCCGACGGCTCCGCGGCCATCGGCGGCGACGGGCAGCCCGTTCCCGCGGCGACCACCGATGCGAACGGACGTTACGTGTTCGACAATCTGCCCGCCGGCGATTACCAGATCCGGTTCAGCGGATTGCCGGTCGGCTACGAGTTCACGACGCCGACCGCACTATCGGCCACCACCGGATCGGACTCGACACCCGCCCGCACGGGGCTCACGGCAACCTTCACGCTGTCGCCGGGCGCTTTCGACGTCCGGGCCGTGACCGCGGCCGATGGCACGACGCTCGCAGTGCTGATCAACCCGACGATCGACGCCGGTATCTGGCAGCCGCTGGCCATCGGAGACATCGTCTTCCTCGACACCACCGAGAACGGTCGCCAAGACCCTGGCGAGAAGCCCGTGCCGGGCATCAAGGTCGAGCTGCTCAACGCCGACGGATCGCCGGCGCTCGACGCAGACGGGCGGCCGGTGGCCGCAGTCACCACCGACTCGAACGGCCACTACCTGTTCGACAACCTGCTTCCCGGCGACTATCAGGTGCAGTTCTCCAACATTCCCCAGGGCTACACCTTCACCGAGCCGTCGACAGCGGGCAGCTCGTCGAGCGACGACTCCAATCCGTCGACGACCGGACGCACTCCGGTCTTCCACCTCGACGGTGCGGCAGCCGACGTCCGACCGGGCACGGGCACCGATGGCACGAGCCACATGGTCAATCCGACGATCGATGCCGGACTGATCGCTCCAGGACCCGGCGTGCTGCCGGGCACCGGTACGAACGCCATCGACATCGTCCGGCTGGCGATGATCGTCGGCGCCCTCGGCGCTGCGCTACTGATCGCCAGTCGTCGGCGCCGCCGAGTCGCCGGCGCCGCTCGGTAGCCATTGGCCAGGTGCTCCCATCCCGACCCGGTGGACGGAAGCACCTGGCCACGGCCTGACTGGGCCCACGAAACGAATCCCCACCTCAGCAGCCGAGTCGGCGAGCGATCGGACCGGCCGACGCTACGGCGATGTCGTACCCGGTGCCATCGCCATCGCCGCGTCGTAGACATCACCCAGTTGTTGGACGATCGCCACATCGGCGGCCAACGGGCCGGCGATTTCCTGCGGTGCACGTTCGAGAATGTCGTCAACCCGGCGGTCGGGGCCGACGTCGCCGGTCCCCGTGTGCCACTGACGCCACAGGCCGTTTGCTACGAATGCGGAGGCGGCCAGCCCAAAAAGACTTGCGGCGGGTCGTCATTGCTCAGGCACCTTGATCGTCGAAACGTCGATCGCCGGGGCACCGCGCCCGCTCCTTCGGTCGCCGAGCGCCGAGAAACATCACGTGAGGTGGTCGTTGATCGATCGACGATGGCGGTACGCCCGCGCTTTGTGGCGCGAACCGCAGGCGTCCATCGTGCACCACCGTCCGCTGCGGTTCTTCGAGCGGTCGTAGAACACCCAATCGCACCGGGCGCACGCCTTCAGACGACCCCACGATCGATCGGCCTGGGCCGCGAGCACCGAGTCGACAAGCCGGGCGACGACGATGTCCGCCGGCCGTTCGGCCGCCAGCGTCAAGCGGCCGGCGTCGACGGCCAACGCGAATGACATCCCTCGGATCGCGTCGACCAACGGATCCAACGCGTGGCTGACGATGGCGGTCCACGTCGCATCACGGATCGCCCGTAAACGAACGAGATCTACATCGGTGACGTGGCCCACCACGGCGTGCTCCCGCCACAGCCATGTCGAGAGTTCGGCGGCCGAGCGCCAGGCGTCGGCGCCGTGCTCGCGGTTCGTCGAGTTGCAGAATCGGCGAACGACGTCCAACGAGCCGGCTGAACCCGCGGGATCGGGCCAACTTCCGTCGGGCAGAGGATGCCCGGCAGTGTCGGTCGGGTGACGCGAGAGCGACATGCGTTACTATCGTACCCATAATGAAGGTGACGTCGCCATCACTCGTGCCGCGCCGCCCGGGCACCGGGGGGACCCGGTGGCCGTAGTCGCGTACGTCGCCCACCGACTACGGGCCGCTCCGGCCCGATGGCTGGCCGGGGCGCTCGGTGTCGCCACCGCTACCGCCGGTTTCCTCGTCGCCATCTTCGCCCCCTCGGTCGCCGGAGATCTGGCACTGCGCCACGAACTCGGAGCACTCTCCGTGCCGGAGCGATCGATCTCCCTGGTGGCGATCGATCGAGCCGACGCCAACTCCCCCGAGGTCGACACGTTCGTGCGTTCCATGTTGTCATCGCGGGGGTTCGACGACGTTCGACGCGAGACGCTCCTGCGCCAACTGGCCGCCCCCGACGGCACCGTGTACCGCCTGATCGGGGTCGACGACCTCGCCTCGGCGGTCGACGTCGTCGACGGCCGGCTGCCCACGACGTGTACGCCGACGCGGTGCGAGGTGGTCGTCTGGGCCCGACCGACGTCGCCCTCGACGGTCAGCCTCGATTCGGCGATGCACGTCGATGTCGTCGGCACGGTGATGCGCCGGGACGAGCGGGTGGCGTCGGGAAGTTTCACCCCGGGCGAGGCCGAGGTCGTCGTGTTCGCCGACGGGTCGACGGCGACGGAGCAGATCAAGGCGCTCGAGTTGTTTCAACGCACCACGGGCTGGGTCACCACCATCGATCCCGCCCGAGTGACGATCGACGACATCCCGACGATCCTCGGCGACATCGCCGAGCTGGGCCGGCCGAACCCGACGGCGCGGCTGTCGGTCACCGCACCCGACGATGAGCTCCGCTCCATTGCCCGGCGGGCACGGGTGACGACCAATCGGCTCGCCCTGCCCATCGGCCAGTCCGCCACCATCCTCGGCGGGTTCGCCATGCTCACGGCGCTGGCGATTCGCCCATGGCATCAACGCGGCCTGCGAGTACTGCGACTCCGCGGGGCACGCCGTCGGCACCTACGGCTGTACTCGGCACTCGAGTCGGGCGCCATCGTCGGAGTCGGGTTGATCGGTGGGCTGGCGCTCGCCACCGTCGGCGGCAGGTTGATCGCCCGCAGCACCGCGTCGCACGGCGGTTGGGGGCTGGCGTTCGGCGCGGTGCGCGACCATCCGCTGGCGTGTGGCGCCGTCGTGGGCATCTATTGGCTGGTGAGCACCGCCCTGCTCCACACCGAGACCCGACCGGCGCGGCGACGGACCCGAATCGCCATCACCGACGTCGTCGGGGTCGCCGCGGTCGCCGTCTGGGTCCTGGCCGCCGGCCGCAGTTCGGCCACCAGTGCAACGCTCGCTCAACGCACCGATCCCCTGCTCGCCCTGACCCCGGCGTTCGCCGTCGTCGCCGCCGGTTGCCTGGTCGTGCGGTTCCTGCCGGTCGTGGCAGCAATGGGGCGTCGGGTCACGCCGGCGCGATGGTGGCCGGTGCGGGTGGCACTGTCATCGGTCCGCTCGCACGACACCCGCCCATTGACCACCGCCGCCTTCCTGGCCGGCGCACTGACCCTGGCCACGTTCGCCTTCGGTTATCGCTCGACGCTGCAGGTCAGTGCCCGCGACCAGGCGGCGTACGCCGTCCCCCTCGATTTCATCGTCGACGAGGGGCCGCGATTGATCCGTCCCCAAACGGTCATGCCCACGGCGACATGGGCGACCCGGACGGCCGGAGTACAGGCGACCGATGTCCTGCGCCGCGGCTTCGCCCTGCGCACCACGGGCACCGGCGCCCAGCCGGTGAGCGGGCTGGGCATCGATCCCGACGCCCTCGCCCTGCTCAGGGGCTGGCGCAGCGACTTCGGCCACCGCCCCGACGGTCGAGCAATCGCCGTCGCTCCGCCGGCCGCCCATGAGGGCGTGGCCATCCCCGACGATGCCCGGGTTCTGACGGTCACCACCACCCCCGCGCCGCCTGGCATGTTCCTCTCGATGGTCGTCGAAGGCGCCGATGGATCGTGGGAGGAACTCAGTGCCGCGCCCGACACCACGGGGACCCGGTGGACCGCCCCGCTGGCGGCCGGAACTGACGACCGATGGTTCCACGGAGTGCGCATCGGCGAATCCGTCGAATCGTCGCGCTATACCGAGCACAACGTCGCCGAAGGCACAGGTACGGCGGTTTCCGCGTTCGCCATCGACATCACCCTGCAGTCGGTATCGGCGGACGATCGCCGGCTGAGCACGGATTTGACGACGCTCACCAGCCCCGAGACGACGGTCACACCGACCCCCGACGGCGCGCGCCTGCAACTCGTCGAGCAGGGACACCGGAGCATGGTGCTGTTCGGTCCGACGGCCGGCTCCCCCATTCCGGCGATCGTCGACCCGGTGACCGCTTCGACGGCACGAAACGGCATCGTCACCCTCGAGTCGAGCGGACAGACGACGCTCGACGTGCGCGTCGTCGGCACGGCCCGGACGTTCCCCAGCGTCGGCGAGCGGTTCGTGATCACCGATGTGAACGCTCTGTCGCGTGCCCTCAACCGGCTGCAGCCCGGCTCCGGGTCACCCAACGAACAGTGGCTCGCCGCCGACGACGCCGAGTCCCGCCGGCAGCTCGCCGACCTGCTGGCGACGGAGCAGTTCGCCCCGCTCGAGGTGTCGTCACGGGTAGGTATCGAGCGGCAGCTGTCGGGCGACACCCTGGCCCGCACGGTCGTGATGGCGTTTCTGTGGTCGTCGCTGATCGCCGCGCTACTGGGGGCCGCCGCCCTCGTCTATGTGACCGCCGCCGACCGGATGGATGATCGGCCGCTGCTGCGCTCCCTCGCTGCGGATGGAGCCCGCCCACGCCAACTGGTCGCCGTCCTGCTCGTGCGCAGCGGCGCGCTGCTCATCGCCGCCGTTCCGATCGGCGTCACGTGCGGCTCGGTCCTGCTGCACGCCGTGCGGGAGTTGGTCGTCGTCTCGGCGACGGGTAGCCGCCCCGTGCCCGATCTGCGCAGCGTGTATGCCATGGGGCAACTGATTCCGTGTCTCGTCGGCGTGACGCTGATCTCACTCGGTGGTGCGTGGTTGGTGAGTCGGTCCGCTGGGCGGATCAGGCGTCACGAGGCTCTGGCGGCTCCGACATGAGCAACGTCCCGACGTCGGTCAGGGGCCGACCGCTCATCGAACTCGACGACGTATTCGTGCTGTACCGGGGCATCGGACGAGACGTCGCCGCGTTGCGGGGGCTGTCATTGAGCGTCGAAGCCGGCGAGCGAATCGTGATCCACGGACCCAGCGGGGCCGGCAAGTCGACCTTGGTCAAGCTGATCACGGCGATGATCCCACCGAACGCCGGCTCGGCCCGCCTGTTTGATCGGGATCTGGCTGCGCTCGACGCAACCACACGCCGGGCGCTGCAAGGGGAATCGATCGGCATCGTCACGCAGCACTCCGGCGACGACCTCTCACCCGAGTTGACCTGCCGCCAGAATGTCGAGCTGCAACCCCGTCTACGCGGCTCGAGCCGGGCCGACAGCCGTCGGGTAGCGACCGCCCTACTGGCCGGCATGGGATTGGCTCATCTGTCCGATCGCCGCCCGGCCGGGCTGTCGCACGGAGAGCTGCAGCGGGTCGGCATCGCCGCCGCCCTCGCCCACCGGCCCGGGCTGATCGTTGCCGACGAGCCGACCGGACAACTCGATCGGGCAACGGCAGACATGGTGCTCGCCCTGCTCGGCGATATCGCCGGCGATTTCGGGGCGACCTTGGTCGTTGCCACCCACGACGAGGCGGCGGCGGGTCTGGCCGATCGGGTGGTGACGATCACGGACGGACGCCTGAGTGCCGAGCGGCGCCGGGCCGACCCCGTAGCCCGACTGGTCGTCGATCCCCGGGGTTGGATCCGCCTCCCCGCCGATCTGCAACCGGCGGCCGGACCCGACCGCCGGATGGTCGCCGCACGTTCCGTCGACGGCGTCACGCTCACGGCCGTCGGCGAGGATGCCCCGTCACGGCCGCCGCCATCGACGCCCAGCGGGCTACCGACCGGCGGCGTCGTCAGCCGGGCCGTTGACGCAACGGTCGTCATCGACGGCACCGTGGCGCTCGCGCCGTCCTGTATGGAGGTTCGTGCCGGCGAGATGCACAGCGTCGTCGGACGGTCCGGATCGGGCAAGACCACGTTGTTGGCCGTGCTCGCCGGGTGGCTGGCGCCATCCGGGGGACGAGTCGACATCGATCCGGCGACCACCGTGGCCGCGTGCCCGGCGGTCGCCGTCTTTCCCCCCGAGATGACCCTGCTCGAGACCCTGCACCTCGCCGCCCGCGTGCGCGGCCGGCAGCCCGACGACGCTGCCATCGCCGAGGTGCTCGCCGATCTGGGCCTGGTCGATCTCATCGCCCGACGAACCGGCGAACTCTCCGGCGGGGAACGCTCACGGCTCGCCATCGCCCGATGTCTGACCAGTGGGGCGGCATTGATGTTGTTCGACGAGCCGACGGCGCAACTCGATTCGGCGACCGCCCGACGGATCGTCGACACGCTCGACCGCTCGGCCGCACAAGGCATCGCCATCGTCTGCGCCACCCATGATCAGGTGCTGGCGGACCGATCGGCGCGCACGACCCATCTCATTTGATCGATGTCGTCTCCCACAAGTGACCGCCCGTCTCCCCGGCGCCGACGCCGTGGTTCATCGATCGCGTGCCGGGTGCGGTTCAGTCATCAGTTGGTCGACGAATGCCTCGATGATCGTGTCGATCGGCTCGTCGACGACGGCGACCGGCCCCAGTTCTCCCGGGTCGGCCGGCGGTGCCACGAGAAGATCGCCCAACCGCACCGGATCCCACACCCGGTGAATCGCCGTTTGGAAACGGGCTGCCGTTCTCGTGCGCCGCTGGCTGACACCGACCAGCTTGGCCGCCCCGACATCCGCAGCGCCGACCGTCACCTCGCCCGGGCCGAGTCCGGCGAAGCACACCTGGGCCGACCAGGGAGTATGCACCAGGCCGCGACGGTGGACCGCCACATCCGGTCGGCCGGTCAGCCGGCGCCCGACGGCCGCCCAGATGTCACCCAGCCACCAGCCCGACCGCGAGATGTCGTGTTCCCATAGCGGGTCGCCGGCCGGCAGGATGACGTCGATCCAGACGATCTCACCCGGGATCAGCAGGACCGCCCCACCGCCGCTGCGCCGCCGGACGAGTTCCACCCCGAGCCGACTGCAGGCCGCGGCGTCGACATGGTCGGCCGGCTGGGCCGATCCGATGGCGATCGCCGGTCGGTCGACGCGACACACCCACACACGCCGGACGGGATCGACCGGGATGGACCGCGCATGGAACTCGGCGGCCGACCCGCAGTACGACTCGATCTCCCAGCTCACCGTCACTCAGGATGCCAGGGCGACGTACGGCTTCCAATCCTCTGGCACCCGGCCCACCGCCGAGACGACCCACGCATGCTGGCGGGGCTGACGAGCAGGACGGTGCAGCTTCATGCCGGCTTCCTCGGGCGTGCGATCGCGTTTACGCAGATTGCAGGCCCGGCATGCGGCCGCGACATTGTCCCAGGTGTTCTTGCCGCCGCGTGAACGGGGGAAGATGTGATCGATGGAGTCGGCGTGGTTCCCGCAGTACTGGCAGCGGTGATCGTCGCGGGCGAACACCGCCCGGCGAGACAACGCCGTCTGCCGGTAGTACGGCACCTTGACGGTGTAGCGCAGACGGATGACGGTGGGGGTCGGAATCGACAAGTGGGCGGAGTGCAGTTCGCTGCCATCGTCGGCGAGCAGGTCGGCCTTGCCGGCCAGCACCAGGCAGGCGGCCCGGCGGGGCGACACGATGCTGAGCGCTTCGTAGGTGGCATTCAGAACCAGAGCGCTCATCGACATCAACCTCTACCGACGCGACCGATCGCCGATCGGTGGAGTTGCACTCCGCACCACCATCAGCCCCGCTCGTCCAGGCGATTCCACCGTCGGCACCACGCCAGGTAGTCCATCACATCACCGGGCGCAGGCCGATGGTTTTCATCGCCGTATTGGGTGACCAGCCGAAACCTCATGTAGTCGGCTGCCGAAACCGGCAGAAACGGAGCGCGTCGCCACCATCCATCCGGAGCCATCACCCGAATCTGGCGCAGCGCGGTCCCCCACAACCGGGGCCGCCGGATCAGGGCGCGGGCGACGTCGAACCAGGCGGTCACGGTCGTGGCGAATCGATCACGCCCGGGGCTCCTTGGGAAGGCCGAGCACCATCTCGCCGACGATATTGCGCTGGATCTGCGAGGAGCCGGCGTAGATCGTGCCGGCCCGGGCGATCAGGAAGGTGCCGACCCATGAAGCCGAGTCGTTCGGGGCGCCCTCGTCGTCGGTCTGGAACGCATTCGACGGCCACCGGCCGGTGGGCGCCAACGCGTCTGCACCGAGGATGTCGAGGGCCAACTCCGTGACGACCTGGTGATATTCACTCCAGTAGAGCTTGAATATGCCACCGTCGGGACCCGGATGGTGACCGGCAAGGAACTTGGTCAGCGTGCGCATGCCGATGAACCGCATGATCTCGACCTTGCTATGGCACCAGGCCAACCGTTGACGGATCGTCGGGTCGTCGGCGACACCGCGCTCGCGAGCCAGGGCGATCAGCCGGTCGAGTTCGCCGCGGAACCGAACCGGCAGGGTCGCCGCGGCCTCGCCGCGTTCGTAGCCGAGCAGCGTCATCGCCACCGCCCAGCCGTTGTTCACCCCGCCGACGACGTGGTCGCGGGGCACGCGCACGTCGGTGTAGAAGACCTCGTTGAACTCCGAGTCACCCGAGATCATCTTGATCGGACGAACCTCGATGCCCGGCTGGCGCATGTCGACGAGCAGGAACGAGATGCCCTTGTGGCGTGGCGCGTCGGGATCGGTGCGGGCGAGGGTGAAGATGTGATCGGCCAGATGTCCGGCGGAGGTCCAGATCTTCTGGCCGTTGAGGACCCACTCGTCGCCGTCGAGTTCGGCGCGCAGCCCCAGGTTCGACAGATCCGATCCGGCATTCGGTTCGGAGTATCCCTGGCACCAGGTGTCGTCGCCGGCCAGCAGGCGGGGCAGGTAGTAGCGCTTCTGCTCTTCGGTGCCCCACTGCAGCAGCGTGTTGCCGAGCATCTGGATCGAGAAAACATCGTTGGGGCCACCCGTCGGAACCCCGGCCCGGGCGAACTCCTCGGCGAGGATCACCTGCTCGGTGGCGGTCAATCCGGCCCCGCCGTAGACCTGGGGCCAGCCAGGCGCCAGATAGTTGGCCTCGTGCAAAGTCTTGCGCCACTCCCGCATGAATGCCGCCAGCGACTCGCCCGACAACTGGCCGATACCGGCCCAGTGCGCCGGGAGCTTCTCGGCCAGAAACCCATGGACCTTCTCGCGGTAGGCCTCGGCCTCGGGGGTGTACGTCGGCTGCACGGCGTTGATGTTACCGAACGGTAGCGCTCATACCCGGGCCGAGATCGACGGCGGCGCGGCCGGCGCGGTACTTCGTGACCAGCTGATCCACCGGCGCTTGACCCGATGACGCACAGCGGCCTGACCTGCTGAAGTACGGCGGCCTGACTCCGATGAAGCACATAGGTCGCCCGACCCGTCTACGGTGTCGGTCCGATGACGGCCACCGCACCGCCCCCGCCCAGCACCCGCACGTTCGATGAGATGTTCTCGGCCATCGCCGACAACATCTCGCTCGTGCTCCACGGCAAGCCCGAGGCGGTGGAACTTGCCACGATCTGCCTGCTCGCCGAAGGACATCTGCTCGTCGAAGACGTGCCGGGGGTCGGCAAGACGAGTCTGGCCAAGGCGCTCGCCGCTTCGGTGGACTGCTCGTGGCGGCGCGTGCAGTTCACGCCCGACCTGCTCCCCACCGATCTGATCGGTGTCAGCATCTATCAACGCTCCGAGGAGAAGTTCGAGTTCCAGCCCGGGCCATTGTTCGCCAACATCGTGCTGACCGATGAGATCAACCGGGCGTCTCCCAAGACGCAGTCGGCGTTGCTCGAGGCGATGGAGGAGCGCCAGATCTCGGCCGACGGCAAGACCTATCGGCTGCAGAACCCGTTCATGGTCATCGCCACGCAGAACCCCGTCGAGCAGGAGGGTACATACCGGCTGCCCGAAAGCCAACTCGACCGCTTCCTGCTGCGGGTGTCGATCGGCTACCCGCCCCGGGCCAACGAGCTGGCATTGCTCGACAACAATTCGTCGAACGACACGCTGCCGACGATCAGGCCGGTGGTCACGGCCCACGAGGTGCGCACGATGATCGCCGCCGTGCGCACCGTCCATCTCGCGCCGGCGCTCAAGGCGTACATGGTCGACATCGCCGAGATGAGCCGGCGGCACCCATCGCTGACCCTCGGACTCTCGCCTCGGGCGACGCTGCAACTCGCCCGGGCGATCCGGGCCCGAGCTGCTGCCCGCGGCCGCGACTATGCCACCCCCGACGACGTCAAGGCCCTCGCCGTCAACGTGCTCTCGCACCGGGTGATGGTCCGTCACGATGCCGCCCTGCAGGGCGTCACCGGTGAGACGGCGATCGGCGACGTTCTTGCATCGGTCCCGGTACCCACGACACCCGGGCGGGAGCGCTGATCGATGCCGACCCGGCAGGGCTGGCTGGCCCTGATCACCGGAGTCGCCACGATCATCTGCGCGCGCCTGTTCGGCATACTCGAGCTGTACGTGGTCGGCATCGCTCTGGCCGCAGCGGTACTCGTGACAGTCGTGATGGTTCGGATGCGGCCCCTACGCATGCGGATCACCCGCCGGGTGACGCCGCGCCGGGTGCATGCCGGTGAGCAGGCGCGAGTCGAGCTGATCGCCACCAATCGGGCACGGCTGCGCACCCCGCTGCTGTCGTTGCGCGACCCGGTGTCGTCCACCCAGGGGGCCCAGCTGCAACTCGCTCCGCTGTCGTCGGGCCGCACGACCCGGGCGGCGTACCGCCTCCCCACCCGGCGACGCGGATTCATCACCATCGGCCCGCTACGCCTCACCCGCGGCGATGTGCTCGGGCTCGCCTCGCGCACCGTCGAGGCCGCCGCGGCGACCACCGTGATCGTGCTGCCCCAGTGGTTCAGGGTCGCAGTGCCCGGCTTCGGCGGTGATCAGGGACCACTCGGTCAGCACCTGCGGATGCGCGCCCTGGGCCGCTCGGGCGAGGAGTTCCGGTCGTTGCGCGACTACGTGCCGGGCGACGACCTGCGGCGGATCAACTGGCGAGCGAGCGCCCGCAGCGACACCTTCAAGGTCCGCGAGAACGAGACCGCGGCGATGCGCCACATGGCCGTGGTGCTCGACCAGAGCCGGCCGCTGCACAGCGCAGAGTCGTTCGAGCGGGCGATCTCGTCCGCCGCGTCGGTTGTGCTGTCCGCCTCCGAAGCCGAACGCGACGTACGCTTCGCCACCAGCGCCGGTCATGACCTGTCGCCGTCGACCACCGGGATGGAGGCGTTGTTGGAGCACCTCGCGCTCGCCGACCCGACCCCCGACGGCTCGGTCGTCACGGCGATCAGTGCTCTGGGATCTCGTTTGGCCGGCGGCGTGATCGTGCTGGTCGGAGGCCGGATCGATCATTCGACGATGAGCGCGCTGCGCGGCGCAGCCGGTGCCGATGCCGCCGTCGCCGTCGCCTGTGAGGCACCGGTTCCGGCGCCGATGCCCGGGGTGTTCGTCGTCGACGCCACCTCCGAGGCCGGCTTCGTCGCCGGTTGGAATATGCTCGTAGGAGCCAACTCCACCGCCTTGGCACCCAAGCCGCCCGAGCCGAGGCTGGTCAGCGCGGCCCCCAAGGTCGAGACCGCCAGAAGTATTTGGGGAGCCCGATGATCACACTGACTCCGGCCGTCGACACCGCCAAGGGGGCGGCGAAGCCCAAGCCCAAACGGCAGACCGGCCCCGTCTCGGTGCTCGCCTCGATGGCACTCGCCACCACGACGATCGCCACGGCCATCTCGTTCTGCCGAGTGTTCCCCGGTTGGGACTTCCTCGGCCCTGTGATCATCACGGTGATCAGCGTCCACGCCGTGCTCACGCTGGCCCGCGCCCTGCAGTGGCCGATCTATGTCGCCGGGCCGGTCGGTGTGGCCACGCTGGCCGTGGTCGTCGGAATGCTCTACTTCCGCTCGACCTTGTTCGGGGTGCTTCCCACCCGGGCCACGTGGGACGCCGTATGGATCAGCCTCACCGACGCGTTCGGTCTGTTCCGCACGACGGTGGCGCCGGTCCCGAGCGACGGGGGGTTCGGGGTGGCCACCGCCATCGCCATGGGCACCGTCGCCGGACTCGCCGATACCTTTGCCTTCCGGGCGTTCGGACGTATCGAATCGATCGTGCCCTGCGGTCTGCTGTTCGCCCTCGGTTCGTCGTTGGGAGTCGACCGCAACCGGCTGCCCGTCACAGCGCTGTGGCTGGCCTGCGTGTTCATCGCCGTCGCCGTGCTGCGCGCGGCCCACGGCGAGAACGGGGCGACATGGCTCGGCACCCGAACGGGCCGCCAGCTCGGGCCGACGGCGCGTGCCGCTGTGGGCCTCGGCGGGTTGGCCGTGCTGGCCGGCGTCGTCCTCGGACCCCGACTTCCGGGGGCGCACGACGAGGCGATCATCAACACGCGTACCCACTCGGGCAAGGGAACCGAGGTGCTCAGCCCAATGGTCGAGGTGCAGAGTCGCCTGGTCAACCGCAGCAACACCGAGTTGTTCACCATGACCCTGACCGGCGGGCCGGCATACATCAAGCTGGCGTCGCTCGGAGACTTCGACGGCAAGGCCTTCACGCTCGACGACCAGCAGACCGATGCCACCGATTTCGTCGGCGCACCGCCCCGAGGGCCGGTCCGCGAGGTGCTCCAGTCGGTCAAGATCACCGCGCTGGGCAGCATCTACATGCCGGCGATCGCCAACCCGGTCAATGTCAACCCGACGGCCGGCTTCTCATTCCTCCCGTTGAGCGCCAGCCTGATTCGCAGCGACAAGCTCTACAACGGGATGCAATACACGATCCAGTCCCTGGTGCCGGTCGTCGACCGCGCGGTCCTCCAGCAGTCGGCGTCGACGACACCCGACGATCGTTACCTGGCGCTGCCCGGTGATTTCCCCGAGGAACTCGTCCAGCAGGCGGCGACGATCGTGGTCGGCCAGAGCTCGGTC
Source organism: Actinomycetes bacterium (assembly GCA_031371195.1). Lineage (GTDB taxonomy): Bacteria > Actinomycetota > Acidimicrobiia > Acidimicrobiales > Ilumatobacteraceae > JANMJD01. Next base: position 18,322 of record JANMJD010000280.1, read on the forward strand.
TTCGACGAGATGGTCGCCCTGCAGGATTGGTTCCGCAACGGATTCACCTACAACCCCAACGTGTCGCGCGGTTCGAGTATCCGCTCGATCGAGGCATTCCTCCGGGCGCGGGAGGGGTATTGCGAGCAGTTCGCCACGACCTTCGCCGCCTTCGCCCGGGCGGTCGGCGTGCCCAGCCGGGTGGCCGTCGGCTTCACCCAGGGTGATATCGACTCGGCCGGCGTCTATCACGTGCTCGGAAAACATGCCCATGCCTGGCCCGAGGTGTGGTTCGACTCGGCCGGCTGGGTGCCCTTCGAGCCGACTCCGGGTCGCGGCGCCCCCGATGCCGAGGGGTACACCGGTGTCGCCCCGGCGCAGGCCGGCGGCACCCTCACCGGCACACCCGACACCGGCGGGGCGGCCAAACCGTCGGGCGAAAGTGCCACCGGGCAACAGCCGCCGAGCACGACCGTTTTCTCCCCATCGGGCGTGTCCATTCCCAAGGATCGCGGCGAGAACCTCCCCGGCAAGGGAACGACCCGGGCCAAGAAGGCGCTGAAGCAGAGCAGCGGTCCGCCGCGGGTACTTGTGATCCTCGGTCTGCTGCTGCTCGTTCTCATCGCGTGGGTGCTGTTGATGCCCGTCGCCGCCACCCTGCTGTCTCGCCGGCGAGCCCATGACGACATCGAACGAGTGGTGACCAGTTGGGATCGCGCCGCTCGCTGGTTGGGGTTCGCCGGCGCGCCCCGCAAACCCGAGGAGACGCCGATCGAGCATGCCGAACGGGCATGGCGCACGACGGGCGTCGGTCGCGATCAGGTCCGTGAGCTGGCGTTGGAGGCGACCCGGGCGGCATTCCGCCCAACGCCGCCGACGGCTGAGCTGGTCGACCGTTGCGCGGAACTCTCCCGCCGGGTGATCAAGGTGGTGCGCGATCAGTTGAGTTGGAAGGACCGTCTACGCACTCGAATGGACCCCCGGCTCTACTGAACCCGTGGATGAGCCCCGTACTGATCGGGTGAGTCCCGTCTAATCGGGGGCCGGGCTTCAGTCTCGGCGAAAGCGCTCGCGCAGGCGGGGTGCAGCCGCGGCCCGGTGTCGGAACACACCGGCGAGATCCTGCACCCCGATACGACCGACGATGCGGGCGTTGCGTTCGATCACGAACGCGCTCGCCAGCATGACCAGGAAGCCGAGGAACGAGAGCAGGAAGTGGATCTGCAGTGTGGCGATGAGAAAGGCGAGCCCGACGACCACCCCGACCACTCCCCAGCGAATTCGGCGCAGTGCGTGACGATACAGAGACGCCGCGCCGACCTGCTGGGCGAATTTCGGGTCGTCGGTGTAGAACTGCTCCTCGATCTGCTTGAGGATGCGCTGTTCGTCTTCCGAGAGCGGCATGATATGGTCTCCTGGCCTACACCGAATTCACC
>JANMJD010000346.1:0-6577 GCA_031371195.1 Actinomycetes bacterium
GACTGAGCGTAATCTCGCCTCATGTCGATGACCCGCCCGTCGCCCGAAGAAGTCCGAGTGACGACGGCCGAGACAGCTCGGTCGATGATCCCCCAGAGCGTTCCGGTCAACGCCTACCAAACCCCCGGCGCGTTCGTGATCGTCGCGCTGTTCCCGGCGGTGACCGAGAATGACGTGTCTGTGGAGCTAACCGCTGAAGGCGTTCGACTATGGGCCGAGCTACGCAGCGCCGGCCCGCGTGAGTACGTGATCCACGAGTGGGAATACGGAGGCTACGAACGTGTCATCGAGACGCCCGATGGCTTCGGTTCGGGCGTAGAAGCCTCACTGGCCAATGGACAGCTTGTCGTGCGGGTGCTGAGCGGCGATTTCACGACGAAGAAGACGATTCAACCGACCCGGTCCGAACAGGTCCCTAGTGGACCCCGGGACCAGCCGCAGAAGGTCTGAATGCCTCTGGAGCGGTTGGCGCCGGCTTGAGGAGGCGGAGGGCGTTTCGTTTGACGAGGGAACACAATGCCTCGGTGTCGGTGGCGCGAAGGTCGGCGACACATGTTTCGATCTCGGCGATGAGATCGGGTCGTCCGGTGCGACCGGTGTGGAACCGTTCGCCGCCTGGGTTGTCGGTTTCGGTGAGGAGGCGATCGTCGGGAATGTATCGGGCGATGGCACGGATCTGCTCGTCGTAGAGAACAGCCACACCGACAGTGAAGTGGTGGCCGCAATCAAGGAGTGCGCGCAGTGTTTCAACGGGACCTGAGTACCAGTGAAGGATGACGTTCTCGAGATTTCGGGTGCGGAGCATCTCGAGAACCGTCTGCTCGGCGCCGGCGCTGTGGATGTTGACGAGCTTGTCGTCGGATTCGGCACAGTCCAGCATCGTGGCGAAGGCGCTTCCCACGGCTGGATGCCGAACGAGGGGATGATGTAACGACAACCGCGGGAGATCGACAGGGTTCGGCGAGACCAGAGCTGTCACGCAACCCGGCGGCGCCGATGCGTTCGTTCGGAGCACTCGGCGGTGGTTCCGATGTTGGTCCTCGGCGTGGGCGTCGGTGCGGTTGGCGTTCAATCGAGACCCTTGTTGGTCTGCGCGGTGGGGATCGACGGGAGGGCCGCTAGTCCGTTCGCAGCGCGGCTGCCGGCTGGGCCTGCGCTGCGGCGCGCGCTGGCAGGAGTGCGACGAGGTTGACGAGCGCGATGACTGCGGGGACGATCAGGAGCACCGTCGCAGTGGGGAACGGCGCGTTGGTCGACACGCCAAGACCACTGGCGACGCGGCGCCACAGGAGCTCGCCGACGACGATCCCGATGGGGATCCCGATCACGAGACCTACGGTCCCCATCGTCGTCGCCTGCCATGCCACCGTTGCCCGCACCTGGGAGCCGGTGAAGCCGAGCGTCTTGAGGATCGCGAACTCACGCCGGTGGCGGCGCACTCCGGTGACGATTGCGTGGCCCACAGCGAGAAGCGCGAGGGACACGACGAGGGTCGCCAAGGTCACGGGCAGCCATCTGATCTCGTGCAGGCGACCGACCTCGGTCGGGACCGCAGGGCCGACCGGCGGCGCCAACTGGGGTGTAGCCATGATTCGGCGTTCGACGGCGGACCGGTCGGCGCCGGGGGCGATCCGCCCGACGAACGAGCGCGTGAAGAGGTTCTGGTCGAACAGGGGCGCGTAGCCGGCGCCGGTGAACGCCGCCCCATCCGCCAACGGTTGGGCCTGGGCGAGGCTGGGGAACACGACTGTGCCCACGATGCGGTACTCGAGTGTGGTGCTGCGCCCGGCGACGTGGACCGTGTCACCCGCGTGCTTGCCCAGCATGCGCAGGGTGGTGGCGCCGAGCGCCAGCTCGTTGGGTCCGTCGGGTGCTTGGCCGCTCACCACGACCGGTTCGATGGGTCCGCCCCGCAGCTGGGTGTACGCGATCGCCGTCACGGGACGCCCGTCGAGCTGCACGTTCTGCGAGCACAGCTCGGCCAGGGCGGCGATGCCGGGCTCGGCCGCCAGCCCGTAGTCACTCCCGCCGCAGGGCGTGTTGGCCGTGACGTCGGCCGCGCTGAAGTCCCAGTTCGCTCCGTACAGGCGGGGCGTGGCGACGAGGTGGCGGACGCTCGCGCCGAACAGGAGCGCCGCCGTCAGCCCGAGCGTCCCGACCACCGCTCCGAACAGCGCCGGGCGGATCGGTGTCCCCCGCCGGTCCGACTCGACCGCCATCCGAACCCCGTTGGTCAGCGGCGGTGCCGTGCCGGCGGCAGCCACCCGCTCGGCCAGCGTGGACGGCCAGGACCGACCGGCCCACGAGCGGTCCAGCGAACGTCGTGACGTCGAAAGGTACGCGGCGACGAAGCCCATTGCCACGACGACGCCGGCCAAGGCGACAGCTCCCACTGCCAACACGGTCCAGTCGGCATGAAGACCGACATCGGGATCGGCGCGCCGGGCCACGCCGAGCGGGAAAAGCGGCGAGAGGGCTATCGCAGCGACCACGGCGAGCACGCCGCCGCCCACCGCAGCCAGCACGGTCGGGACCATCCCTATCATCACGACCTGCCGGCGGGTGCACCCGAGCTCGCGTAGGCGCTCGTGCTCGTCGCGCATCAACTGGAGCTCCCGTGCCGTCACGATGGCGATGGCGATGGCGCCGGCCACCGCAGAAACAGCGGCGCAGATCCACAGCGCGGAGGCGAAGAGATCGATGGCGGCCCGAGCCCCCTGCGTCTCGACCGCGAGGCTCTGAGCGGCGAACTGGGAGTCCCCGAGGATCGCTCGCGACGCCGCCAGTACCCGCGGTACGTCGGCCGCACCGTGATCCGTGCGGATGCGGATCCTGGTGCCGAAGACACCGATCCGATCCGTGTACGCCCGCCCGAACGCCGGCGTGAGCATCAGCAGACCGCCCGAGGCGCCCCGGTCGCCGAGATCCAGGGGTCGCCGCACGATGGCGGCGACGCGCAGGTCGACCCGCGGGCCCGACGGCTCGCCGACGTCCCCCGTGCCACCCAGGATCGCGGCGATCTGAGCAGGCGTGAACGATTCCACGGTGAGGTGACCGCCGACGGCCAGCCCGAGCTCCGTCGCCAATCCCTCGCCGAGGGTGATCTCGTTGACCGAGCTCGGATCCGGCGGCCGCCCGGCAACGATCCGGTCGCGATCCACCGTGGTGCCGAACGCGGCGTCGATCGGGACACCGATCGACTGGAACTGAGCGTGATCCGGGATGATCAGCCCGAAGGCACTGAGGGCCGCGACCGCGTCGACGCCTGGCACCTGGGCCAGCTCGTCGAGCTGCTCGGGTGTCGCCTCGGCCGCCAGCTCGATGTCCGCTGACCGGCTCGAGGACTTGAAGCGCGCCAACGCCGTGCTCGCACGTCGGCCCCCGGCGCCGGTGGCGAGCGCCCCGGCGCCGACCACCCCGACGAGGAGGATCAGAAGGACCACCTGGCGCCAGCGACGACGAAGGCCGCACCATGCCGCGATGCCGACCCCACCCACCCGTTCATTAGACTCGGACCGCCCCCAGCCCCGCAAGGTGGGCAGCGTCACTGATCGAGGGGTGCTGGCCCCCTCGAGGGATCCCGACCAACACCGCCACCGTCAATCAGCACGACACTGATGGCGCGCGCCTAGATCGTTCACCTCTTAGCGACGAGGGCTGCGCTCCGAACCGGCGTTCGGAGCGACTTTCGTTTGGCAGTCCTCCTATGAACCCAGAACACGCGTCAACGGCGAGCGCAGAACGCTCGGGTCGTCGCGGGGAACGCACCCCGATCCGGCGATCTGCTCGGATTGCGATGCCCGGCTTTGATCTGGTGACTCCTCAATATCGGCCCTCTAGACGATCAGCCGTTCGCATCATTCGGGCGGACTTCGACCTCCCCTCGATGCCGCGGAGCATTCGCATATCAGGCGATGGTCATTGTCTCGGGCTATAGCTCCAATCGACCAAATCACCGAGTACCCGCAAGATGAGCGAGCCAGAGTCAGGGTTGTACTCGGCGACTTCGGCCGGTACGACACCCCAATCGTCGTCGCCGACGGTGATCGTCGAGCCAATCTCAAGCACGGTATCTGGCGCCGCTCGACGGGCATTGGCCCTGATGAAATCGCCGTCGATGACTCTGTTGAAGTCGACCGTGAGCTGCCTTCTCACCGCGGGGCCTCGGCATGCTCACGGGGGTCACCCGGGAGGATTTCGAGATGCACCGTGGTGCCTGATGGCCGCTCGGTCAGCGAGCCACACGCCCAAACACCGGATCTTCAGCGTCACCCGTGATCACGATTGCCCCTTCGACGATCCGATCTGGATGCGCCGCCTCATCCAAGAATGTCCACGGCAACCCAGTGTCATCGATCTGGGTGGGGTCGCACGGGATGTCGACCTCGATCTCGGTTTCCATGAAGTCAACTCCTACCGCTCATCGGACCTTGCGTGGCATGTGGACAAACGTAGTGCAGGCTCCCTTCGGATCTCCTCCAGTCGGGTCGCTTGCCTCATTGATCAAACCCAAGCTTGGGGTGTCCGCAATGGCGACGAGGTGACCTCTATCAGAGCTCCACGGTGGTCGTTGTCGCGTCGATCGTGGTGGGAAACCGATCGAACCATCCGCGCTGCCCGAACAACACGGCGAACGGCAGATGCCAACGTGTTCGTGCTCCGAGGTGCAGGCTCCAAGGCACCGGTGATCCTGCTATCGACCCTGGCGGTACAAGCATCAGCTGAACGGCGTAGACGGGAATCCGCCCGTCACCGCCGCCAATCGTGAGAGGGACGTCGTAGAGCGGCTTGTCCCGTTCGGTATCGATTCCCAACCGCTGAAACAGTCGGGCATCGGCCACCGATATCGGCGATCCCGAGTCAACGACGGCAAGCAGAATCTGCGCCGAGTTGACTGGTGCCACGGTAACCACCGGTCGTCGCACGATGGAACCGTCCGGGAGGTGTGGCTCACCGAGATCGACGTGGGCGTACGCCCAACACTCGGCCACGTGCTGTCAGCGCAAGCCGACGAACAGCGGTTCATCCAGCGCTGGGATGCGCTGAACGGTTGCTCCGACGATTCCCGCAGCGTCGAGCGAATCGAGAAGTTCGTCGAGTTCCTCGGCATCGGCGACGACACGCCCGGCCGCATCAACTCCGACCCACCGACCCCGATATCGCTCCATGACCAACTGTTCCACTGCGCACATCGTAGTCAACGGGTGAGACACGAGCCCGCTCGCTCGCCGAGAACCTTCATCGACAGGGCTCGCCACATCGAGCGCTGGTTCACGTCTCACCGTCCAAGGATTCGGCCAGGGTGGCGGCAACGCCGGCATCGGCGCCGTCGATGGCGTGGGCGTAGGTGCGCAGCGTCATCGCTGGGTTGGCGTGTCCCAATCGGCCGGCCACGGTACGGATGTCGTAGCCGCGGCCTATCGCTTCGGTCGCCAACCAGTGCCGCAGGTCGTGCAGCCGCCAGTGCGAACCGATCCCGGCGTCGCGGCGCGCGAGACTCCACCACCGGGTCATCCGATCGGGGTTCATTGGCCGCTCCCCCGGATGCAGCATCCACGGACCCCATTGCTCACGCTCCACCCGCAACACCTCGATCGCTGCCATTGTCCTCGGGTCGAGCCGCACCGTCCGCTGATTCGCCGTCTTCGTCGCACCGTCGGTGAGCGCCGGCTTGCGCTTGTCGTTGATCGACCCCGCACGCTCGATGGCGATGCTCGAATCGATCGTCAGCCGATCACCGTTCACGTCGCTCCACACCAGCGCGCACAGCTCCGATCGGCGAGCGCCAGTGATGGCAGCCAACCGGAAGGCGAGCCCCGCCGCAGGGTCGAGGGCCTCGCCCGCGGCGATCACCGCGCGCACGTCGTCCGCCGACATCGCCGAGCGGGGCTGCGTCTTGCGCCGGCCGAGCGTCGCCAGGGCGACAACGTTCGTCGCTACCCATCCCCATCGCGCCGCCTGCGACATCGACGCGCGCATAACGAGATGTTGATTCCGGATAGACGACTCCCCGACGCCCTTGCTCCGCAGGCGGGCGTGCCAGCGATCGACATCGGCGACCGTCAACCGGCCGATCACGGTGCGAGCAATCACGTCGCGCTTCACGAGCGAGACGCGACTGGTCTGGTCGCGCAATGTCGAGACCGCCCACGTCGGCCCACTCACCTCGAGCCATGCATCGAGTGCCTCGGCCACTGTGCGATTCCCCTCGGGAGCCGGCGGCTCGACGGTGAGCGATGCGGCAACCTTCTGAGCCGCACGCTTCGTTCCACGAACAGTGCGCGACACCTGGATCGGCTTGCCACGCGGGTCGCGGCCGACGAAGACGCGGACCTCCCAGACACCCGGTGAGCGCTCGCGGACCGTAGCCACGAAAATGACTCTACAACCGATTTCACGTTGTAGGGATGGTAGTAGGGATAGCGTCCAAACAAAGCAACGACGAGGCAACACCAGATGGACAGAAAAGGCTAGCTGAACAGCTTCTTCGCAATCACCATGCGTTGGATCTGGTTGGTGCCTTCGTAGATCTGGGTGATCTTCGCGTCACGCATCATCCGCTCGACGGGGAAGTCGT
>JANMJD010000353.1:0-2373 GCA_031371195.1 Actinomycetes bacterium
CACTGAGCACCGATCGTCAGTGCCCATTCGAGCGCGGCCTCGTCGGCGGGCGACATCCCGTCGAAGCGTTGGTCGGTGGTATCGGGCGCGTCGACAACGTCGAACGACGGCCGACGATCGATCCGCTTCAGGCAGGCGACAATGCGCATGCTCAACCCGGGCCGCTCAGGTGCGGCGGAACACGATGCCGTGCCCGCCCTCGGGATAGGTCCAGGTGATGGCACCCTCGGTGTTGCAGACCAGGTAGCAGGTGCCGCATTCGAAGCACTGCTCGTAGTTGAACAGGATGCCGCCGTCGGAGGTGGGCACGTACAGATTCGCCGGGCCGGCGACGACGCACTGCTTGGTCGTGCAGCCTCGACACGAGTCGTCGTCGACGGTGATGTGGGCGCGGTGGTGGATGCGGAACTCGGCGGTCGCCATCCGGTCCTCGAACGAGATCGGCGACCAGTCCGGGGCACGGCTCGGCGTCGGTTCGTTCATCCGAAGGTCCTGAGAAGGCTCCAGCCGTCGCGGGCCAGGTCGCGCAGCTTGAGACCGGAGCGTTTGCGTTCCTCGGACAGGACGCGGCGCAGGCCCGGCTTGGGATCGGGGTTGTCGACGCGGAACATCCGCTCGACGATGTTGGCCGTCATCTGGGGATATTGGAACTGGATGCGGTCGCCGAGCATCAACTCCGGGGCGCGCTGCAGTTTGCGGTGATCCTTGAGCACGAACGTGTCCTCCAATCGTCGGCGATACCCGGCCAGCCCCGCCAACGACGTGTCGCCGGCCCCGACAGCGTCGACCGCGGCCTCGCCGGCGTACATTCCCGACGCCATGGCGAAGTTGACGCCCTCGAGCCAGATACCGGCGGCCAGGCACAGCGCAGCCGCGTCACCGGCGACGAGTAGACCGTCGCCCGCCAACTTGGGCAGCATCTTCCAACCGGCCTCGGGGATCACGTGGGCGGAATACTCCTGTACCTCGCCACCCTCGACGAGCGGGGCGATGGCCGGATGCGCCTTGAGTTCGGCGATGATCTCCTCCGGGCGACGCTTCTGCGCGGCCAGTTTGGGCAGCTTGAGAACCAGGCCCACTGCCAGGGTGTCGAGGTTGGTGTAAAGGAATCCGCCTCCGTTGACGTCACCGGTCGCCCCGACGATCTCGTAGTCGACGCCATGGTTGCCGCGCACACCGAACCGCTCGTCGATGACCTCCTTGGGGAGAGCGAGCGTCTCCTTGACTCCCAGGGTGTAGTGGTGCGCGTCGACCTTGCCGTACAGGCCGGCCTCCTTGGCGATGAACGAGTTGACGCCGTCGCAGGCGATGACCACGCGAGCGGTGAGATCGCCGTCGGGGCGGTCGGTGCGCACCCCGGTCACTCGACCGTTCGAGTCACGCAGCAACCCGATGACGGTGGTCGAGCAGATCAACTCGGCTCCTGCTGCCTCGGCCGTGCCGGCCAGCCAGTGGTCGAAGTCGGGCCGATAGGCGGTAGCTCCGTTGTAGGGCGGCTTGCTCCATGCCTCGGTACGGAAGTCGACAGTCAACGCCTGGGTGGGGGTCATCAACATCGTCGCCCGCCGGGTGATCCACCGCTGGATAGGGGCCTCGTCCCACCACCGGGGAATCAGCTGATCCAGAATGCGCGGGTACACCACGCCGCCGTACATATTCTTCGACCCGGCGAACGGCCCCCGTTCGAGAAGCACCACCCGCAGACCGGCCCGTGCCGCGACCAGGGCAGCACAGGCACCGGCCGGACCGGCTCCGACCACGATCACATCGGCATCCGGCTCAGCCACGGTCGGCTCCTGCCGTCGGTACGCCGAGCAGGGCGCACAGCGTGTCGAGCGTGGCGTTGGCGTCGGCAACGATCGCCAAATCGGCGAGCTGCATCATCGGGCAATGCGGATCGGTGTTGACACTGATGATGTGCTCGGGCTGGCCCAGGCCCGATGTGTGCTGCACCGCTCCACTGATCCCGAAGGCGAGATACAGCTGCGGGTCGACCACCACTCCCGTCGTCCCGATCTGACGCTCATGGCCCACCCAGCCTCGATCGGTGATCACCCGGGTTGCCCCGATCGATGCGCCGATGACCCCTGCAAGGGCGGCGATCTGGTCGAACCTGGTCTCGCTGTCGAGCCCAGCCCCACCGCCGACGATCCGGGGCGCCTCACTCAAGTCCATCGTCGCCGCATCAGGCGCGAGCACCTCGAGGGTGACCGCATCGTTGGACGACTCCTCAAGATCGATGGTGACGGTGCGAATCGCCGCCGCCGGGCGCGTCGGCGGATCGATACCGCGCACGCCCGGGATCAGCGTGGCGACAAACTCCACCGGCGTGAGCGTCTGTTCGATCACCAAACCGCCGCGCCGGGCCAGGTG
>JANMJD010000368.1:0-15913 GCA_031371195.1 Actinomycetes bacterium
GTGCGGGCCGGCACGCGGATCAGCTATGTCCCGGCGGCCGCTCTGGTAGTACGCCGGGCCGCGTTCGACGCCATCGGAGGATTCGACCACGCCCTGCGCTACGGCGAGGACGTCGATCTCGTCTGGCGCCTCGATGCGGCCGGTTGGCGGTGCCGCTACGAGCCGGCGTCGGTGTTCACCCATGCGCCCCGCCCGTCGTGGGCGGCGTGGCTGCGGCAACGATTCGACTACGGAACATCGGCCGCGCCGTTGGCCGAACGCCATCCCGGCGCGCTCGCCCCGGCGCGGGTCAGCGGTTGGACCGCTGCATCATGGGCGATGGTGGTGGTCGGGCAGCCGATCATCGGCGTGGGGATTGCCGCCGCCACCACCGCCGCACTCACCCGCAAGCTGCCCGGCCTGCGCCGCCCGGGGGTCGAAGCACTTCGGCTGGCCGGTCTGGGCCACCTGTACGGCGGACGGATTCTGGCGTCGGCCTGCTGGCGGGCATGGTGGCCGATCACGGTCACGCTGGCGGTGGTGTCGCGTCGGGTCCGGCGGGCCGCGCTTGCCGCGGCGATCGTCCCCTCGTTGCTCGATTGGTGGAAGGAGCGGCCGCCGGTCGACCCGATCACGGCGGTAGCTGTACACCTGGCCGACGATCTGGCCTACGGCTCGGGGGTGTGGGCGGGGATCATCCGCGCTCGCAACCTGGCTGCCATTACTCCCGATCTCACCAGTTGGCCCGGCAAGCGGACCGCTCCGACATCAGCCGAGTGATGCTGCGGCGGCAGTGACAACCGGAGTTCGCCGGCCGAGCGGTGTCAGCCGGCCGGGACCGAGGCCCGGGCGGCCATCGCCGCGGCGAGCCGCGGGCGGATGTCGTTGCATGCCTCGCAAACATCGGCGGGGATGATTCCCCAGCGCATCAGGCGGTTGAACACGACACAGCCGAGGCACAAACCTAACGCTGCTTCCAGGAAGGCCGCGGTGATCAACGCAGTGATCAATCCGAAGGCGACGACGTGGATGCCGGTCAGCCAGGCGATCGACGCACCGACCGTGAACACGACTCCCATTCCCTGGGCGAAGCGCTTGGGCGGACCGGGAACCAACCGGTGCTCGCCGCCGAGGCGCGGGGTGATGACCTCGGTCACCAGACGACCCAACGGACTCAACCGGGGGCCGGTGAGCACGCGGGCGATGAACCCGAACGTGAGCGGGATCAATACCCAGCCCTGGCGGATGGCGAGGAATGCGGCGGCCTGCACCACCACACCGGAGGCGACTAGTCGCGCCGACGTCTCGTTGACCGGGTTGGGGAATGACAGGAGCTTCCGCACGTCGCGCAGCATACCCGACAAACCCGACCGGACAACTCAGGATTCGTTGGCCCGGTAGTCTGGCGAGCCGTGATCCTCCCTACCCGACGGTGTCCATGACCCTCTCACTCACCGTCGACGAGCAGGCATGGGAGGCCCATGTCCGGCGTCACGTCGACACCCTCGGGTCTCGGCTGATCCCGGTGGTCAAGGGCAACGGATACGGATTCGGTCGGCGTCTGCTGGCCGAACGCATCCCTGCGCTGACCGGGCTGGTCGCCGTCGGGACCATCTTCGAGACGTCGGATGTCACCGATCTGGCCGAGCGGGTGTTGGTCCTCACCCCGTCGTTCGACGATCACCTCGATGGGGTGGCCGCGAATGTGACCCTGACGGTGGGCTCGCCCGCTCAGGCGCGGCATCTCGTCGCCGTGGGCTGGCGCGGACCGGTCGTCGTCAAGGTGGCCAGCGCGATGCTGCGCCACGGCATCGATCCGTCGGCCATCGCGGGCGCCGAGCTGGATGATCTGAACGTCGTCGGCTACGCCATTCATCCACCGATTGCCGGAACCTCAGCCGACCATCTCGCCGACATCGAGCGAGCGGTCGCAGGCCTGCCGTCGAACGCCGAGGTGCAGGTCAGCCATCTCGGCATCGACGACTTCCTCCGGCTGGCCGACGCTCGACCGCAGCGCCCGTGGAAGCTGCGCCTCGGCACGGCGCTGTGGCACGGCGACAAATCGACGATGCGCCTGCAGGCCGATGTGCTCGACATTCGTCGGGTAACGGCCGGTACTCAGGCGGGCTATCGGCTGACTCCGACGCCGGCCGACGGGCATTTGGTCATCATCGGTGCCGGTTCGGCCCAGGGCGTGGTTCCCCTCGCGGACGTCCGCAGCCCGTTCCACTTCGCCCGCCGTCGCCTGAGCCTGCTGGAACCTCCGCATATGCACACCTCGATGGTCTTCGTCGCCAATGGCGAGCCGTGCCCGGGAATCGGTGAGGTCGTCGACGTGCAGCGCCCGCTCATCTCGGTGACCCCGGACCGCATCGTGTGGACGTCGTGACCAGTCCGCTGGGCACCGCCCCCGGTGATCGGGTGGTCGGCATCGACGTCGCCCGCGGGGTGGCCCTGATCGGTGTGGTGGTGATGAACTACCACGGCTATCTCAACGGATCGTCGGCTGCGGGGGCGAAGAACTGGGCCGGAAGGTTGTTCAACCCGTGGACCGGTGTGCTGTCGACGCGCTTCGCCGCCACGTTCGTCACCGTCGCCGGAATCGGTATCACCTTGTTGACCAGGCGCGCCGTCGCCTCGGGTGACCCGCTGGCGATCGTCGGGGACCGCTGGCGACTGCGCCGTCGAGGCCTGCTGCTACTCGCCGTCGGCTACATCTTCAACTGGATCTGGGACGGCACGATCCTTCCCTTCTACGGCCTGTACTTCCTCGTCGCCTCATGCATGTTCACGTGGCGTGCCCGATGGTTGATCACGGCCGGAGTCGTGGCGGCGGTCACCGCTGCGGGGTTGCAGGTATGGAACCAGCAGCGCCTGCTCGATGGTGGCACCGGCGTGTCGTTGGTCGCCGGACCCACCGGCAACGATGTCGCCGGATCATTGCGCAGTCCGCGCAACCTGGCGACCGAGCTCCTGCTACGCGGTACACATCCGCTGCTGCCCTGGCTGGTGTTTCTGGTGATGGGCATGCTGCTCGGTCGGGCGCTCGGGGATTTCGCCCGCCTGCGATGGCGGCTGATCGGTTCCGGCCTCGGCCTGCTCGTCGTCGGCTACGGGATCTCGACCATCGCTCGAATGGCCACTCACGACTCGACGGGTGAGCTTGCCGCCCACGTACGTCATGCGACGGCGACCGATCCGTTCTCGCGAGGGCTGCTCTACACCATGACGGCAATCGGGTCGTCGCTGGTCGCCGTCGTCGGGATCACGGGCCTTGCTGAACGGTGGCGCGGATCAGGTGCGGTCGATGTGCTGCGCCGCGCCGGCCAGATGAGTTTGAGCCTGTACCTGCTCCACGCCCTGGTGTTCAACGCCGTCGTCAACGTCGGCCATTGGGTCGGCGGGACGGGCCTCGACACCGCGCTCGCGCTGAGCGTGGTGTTCTGGGTGGTCGGCGTTGCTGCGGCGGCAAGCTGGCATCGATATCTCGGCCAGGGGCCCGCCGAGCACATCTATCGCCGGTTCGGCGGCTGATCGTCGGTGGCTGCCGCGCGCCGTGACGAGCGGTGCTGACCGCAGGATCGGGTTATTCCGAGAACGTGTCGCAGTTGTCGCTGTTGCCACTGGCGAAGCCGCGCTTGAACCAGGTCTTGCGTTGCTCCGACGAGCCGTGGGTGAACGACTCGGGATCGACCCGACCCTGCGTCTGTTGCTGGATCCGGTCGTCGCCGACGGCCGCCGCGGCGTTGATCGCCTCGTCCAACTCACCCTCGGCAAACTCGCCGCGGGTCGACGCGTCTTTCGCCCATACACCGGCGAGGCAGTCGGCCTGCAGCTCGAGCTTCACCGATAGTGAATTCGCCGAACTCGGGTTCGACTGCTGGGCCTGGTGCACCTGGTCGCTGATCCCGAGCAGGTTCTGCACGTGATGGCCGTACTCGTGGGCGACGATGTACTGCGATGCCAGATCGCCCTGGGCTCCGAACTGGTTTTGCAGTTGGACGAGGAAGTCGAGATCGAAATACACCTTGGAGTCCGTCGGGCAGTAGAACGGCCCGGTGGCGGCCGTCGCCGAGCCGCACCCCGTTTCGGTGCCACCGGAGAAGAACACGGTCGGGACGATCTGGTAGTCGCGACCCCCGGCCTTGAAGGCGTTGACCCAGTAGGTCTGGACGTCCTCGACCGCGCCGCAGACGATCTGCGCGGTCTCGGTGTCGCATGCGCCGCTACCTGCGGCTCCGGTATCGACGTCCTGGCCGCCGCCGGTATCGCCCTCGGGCACGATGTTGGGAGCGACGATCGACGACTGGGTGTCTCCACTCGGCGGCTGGGCGCCCAGTCCGCCACCCTTCATCAGCTTGGGGAGCACGAGCACGGCGTGCATCACCAGGATGCCGATCATCCCTCCACCCATCTTCATCGGGAAGGGAAAGCCGCTGCCGCCGCCGCCTCCTCCTCCGAGTCCACCGGGGAACTGGAAGCCGCCACCACCGGAGCTGCCGCCCCCTTGGCTGCGACGATCCTCGATCATCGAGCTGTCGCCCTGCCGGCGGATCTTGGTCATCGGTTACCTCACTACTTCATCGACCGAGTTTGGTGAGCCTAATTCACTGATCGACGCTTGAGGCGTGACGATCGGTGATGCGGCGCGGTCGTACCTACGAGACGAGGCGAGCGCGCAGTTTGTCGCGCACCGACGGCCATTCCTCGGGGATGATCGAGTATTGAGCGGTGTTACGCAGCCCGGACCGGCCGGCGGCGGGCATCTGATGACGGATGATCCCCTCGAACTTCGCTCCGAGCCGTTCGATCGCCGCTCGGCTGCGCTGGTTCAGTTCGTCGGTCTTGAGGAACAGCCGCTGCACCTGCCAGTGCTCGAATGCGTGGTCCATCATCAGCAGTTTGGCTTCGGTATTCACCGGTGATCGCTGGGCGCCGTGAGCCAGCCACGTCGAACCGATCTCGGCGACATTGGGCATCGGTGTGCCGTCGCCGGCGTTGCGCTGCCAGTCCCCGGCCCACCACTCCAGGGCCATGAAGCGAGTCGAGCCGATCACGGTGCCGTCGGGCGCGCATGTCGCAAATGGCATCTGCGTCGGATTCGAGAGTGCATCGGCCACGTAGCGCTGCATCGAGGCCTCGTCGTCGGGGACCGGCGTGAAGCCATACGTCGCCCGGTTGGCCGTCGCCGCGGCGATCAACCCGTCGACGTGGTCGGCCGTCATCGGTTCGAGGCGAACGTGGGTGCCGGTGAGCAGCAGATCGTGATTCACCCGACCAGTTTGGTCCGTGAGAGGCTTGTGCGGTGCAGGAGATCGAGGTGACGACCGCCGTTCGCGCTCCCCTCGATGGGCGAGGTTCCGTCGGGGCGTACTGGGCGACGTTCGTCGTGATCGGAATCAGCCTGAGCCTGACCGGTCCGGCGCTGTCCACACTGCGCTCCAACGTCGGGACGAGCCTTGGCGGCATCGGCATCGTCTTCGTCGCCCAATCGGCCGGCTATCTGCTCGGTTCGTTGGGGGCAGGGCGCCGTTTCGACGCCGGCTGGGGGCACCGATTCCTGGCCGCCGCCATGGGCGTCATCGCCGTCGCCGCGCTGGCGATGCCGTTCGTCCGCTCGCTCGGTGGGCTCGTCGTTGTATGCGCCGTGCTCGGTGCGGCATCGTCGGTGTGTGATGTCGGCGGGAACAGCCTGGTGATCTGGGTGCGTCAGGGCGATGTCGGTCCGGCGATGAACGTGTTGCATCTCAGCTTCGGCATCGGTGCACTGAGCACGCCATTGCTCGTGGCGATCGATCTCAAAGTGGCGTGCGCCGTCGAGGCGGTGTTGGCACTGGCGGTCGCCACGTACGTCTTGCGACTCACCTCGCCGCGTCAGCCGCACGCCACCGATTCGACGGGGACGTTGCCCGGCCGACGGGTACTCGCCGTGCTCGTGGTCTTCTTCATCGTCTACGTCGGCGCCGAGGCCAGCTTCGCCGGATGGGTGCATACGTATGCCGAGGAGATCCATCTCGGCGGTTCGACGGGGGCTGCGGCGCTGACCGCCGTGTTCTGGGTGACGTTCTGCGCCGGGCGGCTGTCGGCTGCGGCGATCGCCCCGCGCGTCGAGGCCGCTTCTCTGATCCTCGGATCGTGTGTGTTGGCCGTCGTCGCCGCCGGCGCGCTGGCCGGCTGGGGACCGAGACCGTGGGTCGTCTGGAGCGCGACGGCGCTGTTCGGTCTCGGCATCGCCTCCCAGTTCCCGATGATGATCACCTACGCCGACGAGCGGCTCAAGTTGTCGAGTGCGGCGACGGCGTGGTTTGTCACCGGAGCCGGAGCGGGCGGACTCACCCTGCCCTACCTGGTCGGGCAGATCTTCGATCGCTACGGGGCTCGGGCGATGCCTGTGACCACCCTGATCTTCTGCGCCTTTACCCTGGCGTGGTTCGGCGTGATCACCGTCGTGCTCCGTCGGCACGCTGCCCGTCACGCGGTGACGTAGCCCAGTCGTTGGGACAGGTTGCCGGTCGCGCGGATATGTTGGCCGTGAATGAGCTCGATGGCCATCGTCGTTGCGACACTCCTCGCCGCGCTGGTCGCCACGTCGATGAGACGCGTCGCGGTCTTTGTGCTGATCGTCGCGGCGGGCCTCGGCCTGGGCTCGACGCCGGCGTATGCCCACGCGGAGTTGTTGTCGACCGAGCCGGCGTCGGCGGCCGTGCTCGATCAGCCGCCGGGGCAGATCGTCCTGCGGTTCGACGAAGCCGTCGACACCGTCGCCGACGGCGTGCGCCTGTTCAACGGGGCCGGCGACCCGATCGACGTCGGCAAGCCGCAGCATCTCGATGGCGACGCCAAGGTGGTCGTCGCCGCAGTTCCCGAGCTTGCCGATGGTTCGTATGTGGTCGACTGGCGAGTCGCCTCGGCCGACTCGCATGCGATCCACGCGGCGTTCACCTTCCAGGTCGGAGCGACGTCGACGCTGGATCCGGGCGTGGTCGACCGCATCGGACAGGGAGTTCGCCTCGATCGGTCGGCGGCCATCGCCCTCGGGGTGAGCCGTTCACTCGTCATCGCCGCCATCGCCATTGTGATCGGCGGGTTGACGGCTCTCGGGGCCGGGGTGGTTGCGGCCGCTTCGCCGATTCGCCGGATGATTCCGGTCGCCGGGATGATCGGCGCAGTCGCCGGGTTGATCGCGCTGCCGATACAGACGGCGTACGTCTCGGGGAGGACGCTGCGGGGTGCGTTGAGCACCGGGGCTTGGACCACGGCGCTCGACACCAGGGTCGGCCGGGCCTGGCTCGCCCGCGCCGTGATCATGCTGGTCGTCGGTGTCGTTCTCAGCCGAATGTCGGGCCGGCCGAACAGGTCCGCATGGTGGGCCTGGCTCGGCCTCGCCACGGTGTCCATCGGGCTGGCGTCCGCCTACGGCGGGCATGGGGCGAGCGGTCGCTGGCCGATCGTCGGGGTGGTGACGACCGTGGTTCACGTCGCCGCGATGGCGATCTGGCTCGGTGGGCTCCTGGCTGCCCTGGTCGGTCTAGGAAGTGCCACCGCCGACCAGATCATGCGGTTCTCCCGGTTGGCGATGGTCGCCGTCGTCGTGATCGTCGCCACGGGCAGCGTGCAGGCGATCCGCCAGATCCCCCACCTGTCGTCAATTACGCACACCGACTTCGGGGTGGCCCTGATCTGGAAGTTGGCTGCGGTCAGCGCCGTGCTGCTCACGGCCGTCTTCAGCCGCCAACTGGTCCATGGTGAGAGCCTCGGCTTCGCCCTGCTCGCCCGTCGGCTGCCGCCCCCCGAAGTACCCGATCACCCGATCGATGTTCGTACCCTGCGCAAGTCGATGGGGGTCGAGACGTTCATCGCCGTCGGCGTGATCGCGCTGACTTCGATGCTCATGGCGGCCAATCCCTCGGCGTCGCGGCCGCAGCCGTTCTCGGCCAATGTGATCGATCGTGATGTCAGTGCCTCGATCTTCATCACACCAGGTGTCGTCGGGAGTAACGAGGTCCATCTGGCGTTGAGCAGCCTCTCGGGGGCACTGAAGCAGGCCGACGCCGTCACGTTGACGATCGCCGACCCGTCGCGCGACGTCGCCGCCATAATTGTCGCGTTGGTGGACGCCGGCGGGACGCACCTGATCGCACCTCGTGCCGAGATCCCCTACGCGGGCACCTGGCAGTTCACCGTGACCGCCCGCTACGGCTTCGACAAGTACACCTTCGTGACGACCGCTCCGATCGGCTGACGCTCAACGCAGGGCTGCCGGCGGATCGCGCAGAATGCCACCGACGCGGGTCAACTCGTGGACCACTGGTCGCACGGCGACGTGGACGACGACCGCCGCGATCACGATCATGGCGAGCAGGCGCCACGGTCGGGTCATTTCATGGCGCTCCCGCCAGGCGACGCGGTTCAGTCGGCCCCGTCGTAGGTCGCCGAGCCCGAGCCGACCGTAGAAGCCGCCGACGAGCAGGCCGGGACCGCGCACTGCGCCGGCGCCGAGCATGCCGCCCACCCATCCGAGGCCGACCGCGAGCTGGCCGAAGCTGACGACGCCGACAGCCAATTGCCCGATCACGATGACACCGCGGGCCAGTTGACCGACGGCGATCACTCCGGTGGCCAGCTGCCCGATGGCGATGACCCCGGTGGCCTGCTGTCCGATGGCGATGACGCCGGTCGCTTCCTGACCCACCGCCATCCACCGCATCCTCGGACCCTAGCCAGGATTGTTCGTAGCGCCCGGCGGAGTCATATGAAGGACCCTACGAACAATCCCTGGCTAACCGTCGGCGAAACCACGGGACGGTGAATTCGTGGCTGAACGGTGAAGTCGTCGGCCGGTGGCGATTGTCAAGCACCGGTATTGCTGCAGAACTTCAATGCTGCAATACCTCAGGCCCAGGTAGATGGCAATGCGACGAAACTGCAGAGCGACGATACGGCAATACCTACCCTGACCTGGAGTTATTTGGTGACATCGCATTGAGCGATTGGACCTAATTTTTCGCGCATCGCTTGCACGAGGCCCTCTCGTGTGGTTGGATTCTCACTGGAAGTAGTCACTCCGCTTCCACGGGCGAGATGAATAGGACTTGGCATCATGATTCGAATCGGCGGATTCAGACTTCTTGGCTCTTTGGCGGTTGCTTCAACGCTCCTTGCGGCACTTGTGGTGATGTTCATTCCACAGGTGGCGTATGCGGCGGTGGTCAGTCCGTTTACGGTGCAATATGACAAGGCCGTGTTCGGTGACTTCGTCATCGCCGGCAACGTCGTGACCACATGTCCGACGAGTGCCGCGCATGTGAATGTTCCCGACGCCAACTGCCCGGTGGGCCGCAGCTCGAACTCGTCCGCGCCCGGCACCCAGATCAACGACTCGTACTACCAGGAGTACATCGACGTCGACGGCGACCCGTCGACGTACAACTCCTCGACGGCCCGCATCACGATCCCGCCGGGGGCGACGATCGACTACGCCAGGCTGTGGTGGGACGGCAACAGCGGTGACGCGGTGCGATCCGACGGGGTCACCCCCTGGTTCGCCTGCAACGCCTCCCAGCCGAACACCGCTGCGCCGAACGTTGCCACGGCACCACCCGGGTTCCCGACCGCCGCGCATGTTCCGACGACCGACGCCGTGAAGTTCAAGATCGGTGCTGCCGCCTACCAGAGCTTCACGCCCGAGGCCGGCCATTTCTCGGTGGCCCCGACACGTACTAACGGCGGCAGGCACTATGCCGCGTCCCACGACATCACTGCCCTCCTGGCAGCCGAGCCGACCGGCGTTCCGCTCGATATCACCGTCGGCAACATCTGGACCCCCGAGGGCAACAACTGCACCGGCGGCTTCACCGTCACCTACGTCTGGAAGTTTCCGAACGCCGAGCCCACTTATGCGCCCAGCGCCCGCCAGGTGTTGGTGTTCGACGGGTTCGTCGCCCAGGGAGCCACCGACCCCGCCACGACGACAAGCCTGACCGGCTTCACCCTTGCCGCCGGCACCCGCCGCCTCGGCGTCGGCGTGATCGAGGGCGACCAGGGAATCGTCGGTGATCAGCTGATCGCCAACGGCACGGCGCTGTCCGATCCACGGATCACCCCTGCCGTCACCAACAACTTCATGGCTTCGACCGTCGACGGCGAGCAGAACCCGATCTACCCCAACTCCTACGGACTGGACGCGAAGACCATGACCGTCTCGGCGGCGGTGCTGCCCAGCGGCCTGTCGACCGTTCCGATCACCTTCACGACCTCGGGTGATCAGTACTTCCCGTTCCTCTTCGCCTTCTCGGCCCCGATCGTCGTCAACTTCATCTCCGGACTCGTCTGGAACGACTCCGACGGCGACGGCGTGCTCGACGCCGGCGAGGCCGTGATCCCGGGCACCACCGTCGTGCTGACCGGTACCGACTTCCAGGGCGACCCGGTCAGCCGCACCCTCGTGACCGATGCCGGCGGGACGTACCGTTTCGACGGCGTGGTCAACGGCACGTACACCGTGACCGAGACCCAGCCCGCCGCCTACGGTGATTCGCCCGGAACGACGACAACGCAATATGTCAGCAACACCCGGACCGGACTGACATTCACCGGCAACGTCGCGACCGGCATCACCAGTGTCAACTTCGCCGAGATTCAGGCCAGCCTGGCGGGCACCGTCTACCACGACCAGGACGCCGACAGCACGAAAGATCCCACCGAACCCGGTATCGGCGGCGTTTCCGTTCAGCTGACGGGGATCGATGTCCACGGCGCTGCGGTCACCCTGACGACCACCACCGCGGCCGACGGGACGTACAGCTTCACCGGCCTTACCCCCGGCACGTATGCCGTCACCGAGACCCAGCCCGCCGCCTGGGGCGACGGTGCCGAGAGCGTGGGCACGTTCGGCGGCACGACAACCGTCAACGACAAGATCGCCGCCATCAACCTGACCGGGGGCCCCGCGACCGGCTACAACTTCGGTGAGAAGAAGTCGCCGTTGTCGGGCACGGTCTATCTCGACGCCGACAACAGCGGCACCCAGGGGCCGTCGGCGACTGAGCCCGGTATCGGCGGAGTGACGATCACCGTCGTCGGGCAGACGGAGGCAGGAGCGCCGGTGTCGGTCACGACGGTCACCCAGCCCGATGGCACGTGGCTGTTCGCCAATCTGATCCCCGGTGTCTATACGGTGACCGAGACCCAGCCGTCCGCGTACATCGACGGTATCGACAGCGTCGGTACGATCAACGGGACACCGACCGGCACCGTCGGACCCGACGCGTTCACCACCATCGTGCTCACCGGCGCCGGCGCCGGAATCAACTACAACTTCGGCGAGCTTCGCGGCGCCAAGGTGTCGGGCACGGTGTGGGTCGACCCGGACAAGAACGGCACAATCGGCGCTACCGAGATCATTCGCGTCGCCGGGGTGACGATCACCCTTGACGACGGCGACCCGTTGACCATCGATCCGACCACCGTCACCGATGCCACGGGGTACTACGAGTTCCTCGGCGTGGCGACTGGAGCATTCACGATCGTCGAGACCCAGCCTGCGGGCTACGCGTCGACGCTGCCCGCCAACGACCAACTGGCGATCACCGTCGTTACCAACGGTGCCGGCATCGTGCAGGACAGAGCCAACCAGAACTTCGGCGAGGTCCTCGGGACCATCGGCGACTTCGTCTGGAACGACCTCGATAGCGACGGCGTCCAGGATGTGGGCGAGCCGGGCCTGCCCGGGGTCAAGGTCACTGCCACCGGCACCCTCCTCGGCCTGCCCATCACGTTGACGACCGTCACCGACGCCTCGGGCGGCTACCACTTCAATGTGCTGCCGCTCGGCGACTGGACCGTCACCGTCGACCCGACGACCCTGCCGGCCGGAATGACCCAGACCTTCGACAGCAACGGCATCGCCACCGCAAACAGCTCGACGGTCACCTTGGACCTGGCCAATCTGTCATCGCCGGTGCAGGACTTCGGCTACAAGGGCGCCGGCTCGATCGGCGACTACATCTGGAACGACCAGAACGGCGACGGGATCCAGAATGTCGGCGAACCGGGGATCCCGAGCGTGCATGTCACCGTTACGACCGTCATCGCCGGGTCCCCGGTGACCTACACGGCGATCACCGACTCGACCGGCGCGTACTCCGTCACCGGCCTGCCCCTTGGCACTTACGCCGTCACCGTCGATCCGGCGTCGTTGCCGTTGGGCATGACCCCGACGTTCGACGCCGACGGCGTCGGCACGGCCAACAGCTCGTCCGTCACCCTGACCGTCGCCGTGCCCGCCGTCGTGACCCAGGACTTCGGCTACAAGGGCGCCGGTTCGATCGGCGACTTCGTCTGGACCGACCGCAACGGCGACGGCGTCCAGAACCCGGGCGAGCCCGGCATCCCCGGCGTCGCGATCACCATCACCACCACGATCGCCGGCTCGCCGGTGACCTACACGACCACCACGACTGCGACCGGCGGGTACTCCGTCGTCGGACTGCCGCTCGGCGCGTACACGGTCACGGTGAACCCGGTCTCGCTCCCGGCCGGTGTCAGCCAGACATTTGACAGCGACGGCCTCGCCACGGCGAACGCCTCGGCGGTCCCGTTGACCGTCGTCGCACCGGCGGACCTGGCGCAGGACTTCGGTTACCGGGGCGCCGGCACCATCGGCGACCGCATCTGGAACGACCTCGACGGTGACGGTGTGCAGGATCCGAACGAGCCGGGTATCCCCGGCGTCACGGTGACGGCGACGTTGACCGCGGGCATCTTCTCGGTCCCGTTCACGACCACGACGGCCGCCGACGGCTCGTACCTGTTCACCTCGATGCCGTTCGGCAGCTACACGGTGGCCGTCGTCCCGGCCTCGCTGCCGGCCGGGATGACCCAGACCGGCGACCCGGACGCCGTCCTGAACAACTCGTCGTCGGTGACGCTGAACGTCGCGTCCCCGGTGTCGCTGGTGCAGGACTTCGGCTACCAGGGCCCGGGCTCGGTCGGCGATTTCGTCTGGAACGACCTCAACGGCAACGGAGCCCAGGATCCGGGCGAGCCCGGCCTGCCCGGAGTCGCCATCACGATCACCACGACGATCGCCGGATCCCCGGTCACCTACACCACCACGACCGGTCCGACCGGCGCCTACGTCGTGTCGGGCCTGCCGCTCGGCGCCTACACCGTGACCGTGAGCCCGGCCTCGCTGCCGGTCGGCGTGCTGCCCACCGGTGACGCCGATGGCGGCAACGACAACACGTCCGTCGTCACCCTGACGGTCGTCGCCCCCACCTCGGCCACGCAGGACTTCGGTTACCGCGGCCCGGGCTCGATCGGCGACTTCGTCTGGATCGATGTCAACGGCAACGGCGTGCAGAACCCCGGCGAGCCCGGCCTCCCCGGCGTCACGGTGACGCTGACGACGACGATCGCCGGTTCGCCGGTGACCTACACGGCGATCACCAACGCCACCGGCGGCTACACCGGCGCCGGTCTGCCGTTGGGCGCGTTCACCGTCACCGTCGATCCGACGACCCTGCCGGCCGGCATGGTCCAGACTTTCGACGCCGACGGCATCGCCACGGCCAACACCTCGACGACCACCCTGACGGTGCCGGCTCCCGCCGTGACCGACCAGGACTTTGGCTACAAGGGTCCGGGCCAGATCGGTGACCGGATCTGGAATGACCTCGACGGCGACGGTGTCCAGGATCTCACTGAGCCCGGCCTGCCGGGCGTCAAGGTGACGATCACGGCCACGATCGCCGGGTCCCCCGTCACGTTCACCACGACGACGGGCCCGGACGGCTCGTACCTGTTCCCGGGCCTGCCGCTCGGGGCGTGGACGGTCACGGTCGATCCCCCGACGCTGCCGCCGGGCATGACCAACACGGGTGATCCCGATGGAGGGAACAACGGGACGTCGACCGTCACGCTGACGGCCGGTACGCCGGTCAACAGCGTGCAGGACTTCGGTTACCAGGGAGTCGGTTCGATCGGAAACTTCGTCTGGATCGATGTCGACGCCGATGGCGTGCAGGATCCGGGCGAGCCGGGCATCGCCGGTGTCACGGTGACGCTGACGACGACGATCGCCGGTTCGCCGGTGACCTACACCACCACGACCGACTCCGCCGGCGGCTATACCGTCGCCGGTCTGCCGCTCGGGGCGTTCACGGTGACCGTCGATCCGGCGTCGCTGCCGGCCGGGATCACCCAGACGTTCGATGCCGACGGCACCGCCACGGCCAATTCGTCGGCGGTCACGTTGACGGCACTGTTGCCGACGTCGGACACCCAGGACTTTGGCTACAAGGGTCCCGGAATGATCGGCGACCGCATCTGGAACGACCTCGACGGCGACGGATTCCAGGATCCCAACGAGCCGGGCATCCCGGGGGTCACGGTCACCGCGACGGCAATCATCGCCGGCTCCACCTTCGCCGTGACCGCGGTGACCGGCGCCGACGGCAGCTACCTGATCGCCGGCCTCCCGCTGGCGGCCTTCACGGTGACCGTCGATCAGGCGACCCTGCCGGCCGGCATGTCGCAGACCGGTGACCCCGACGCGACGAAGGACAACACCTCGGCGGTCACGCTGACCGCGGCGGTGCCCACGTCCGATACCCAGGACTTCGGCTACCAGGGCCCCGGCTCGATCGGCGACGCCGTGTGGAACGACCTGGACGGCGACGGGATCGTCGATCTCGGCGAGCCGGGCATCCCCGGTGTCAAGGTCACGATCGTGACGACGATCGCCGGTTCGCCGGTGACGTACACCACAACGACCGACGCCCTGGGCGTCTACACCGTCTCGGGCCTGCCGCTCGGCACCTACAGCGTGACGATCGACCCGGCCACCCTGCCCGTCGGGATGACGAACACCGGTGATCCCGACGGCGGCTTCGACAGCACCTCGACGGTCGCGCTCGACGTCGCTGCGCCGCACAACACGCTGCAGGACTTCGGGTACCAGGGGGTCGGTGCGATCGGGAACTTCGTGTGGAACGACCTGAACGCCGACGGCGTGCAGGACGCAGGCGAGCCCGGCATCCCCGGTGCCGACATCACCATCAGCACGGTCATCGCCGGCTCGCCGGTCGTCTATACGGTCACGACCGACGCCAATGGCGGCTACAACGTGACGGGTCTGCCGCTCGGCGCCTTCGCCGTCGCCGTCGATCCGACCTCCCTGCCGGCCGGCACGGTGCAGAGCTTCGATGCCGACGGCACGGGCACGGCGAACCTCTCAGCGGTCTCGCTGACGCTGGTGGCGCCGACCAACGACACCCAGGACTTCGGCTATGCCGGCGCCGGCATCATCGGCGACAAGATCTGGAACGACCGCGACGGCGACGGGGTGCAGGATCCGGGCGAGCCCGGGATCCCGGGCATCACCGTGACGATCACCACGGTCATCGCCGGCCAGACGGTCACCTACACCGACGTCACCGACGCATCCGGCGCCTACCTGGTCGCCGGCCTTCCGCTCGGCGACTACACGGTCACGGTCGATCCGGCGGCCCTGCCGGCCGGCGTCGTCCAGACCGGCGATCCCGACGCGGTCAAGGACAACAGCTCGACGGTCACCCTCACCGCGGCGGCTCCGTCGTCGGATGTGCAGGACTTCGGCTATCAGGGTCCCGGTTCGATCGGTGATCGGATCTGGAACGACCTGAACGGCGACGGCGTCCAGGACTCGGGTGAGCCGGGCCTGCCCGGTGTGACCGTGACCGTCACCGCCACGATCAACGGCACGCCGGTCAGCTACACCGCAGTCACCGGCCCGACCGGCGCATATCTGGTCGCCGGGCTTCCCCTCGGGACGTACAACGTCACGATCGACCCGGCCACCCTGCCCGTCGGTGTGGTCAACACCGGCGACCCCGACGGCGGCTTCGACGGCACGTCGGCGGTCACCCTGACCGTCGCGGCTCCCGCCTCGACC
>JANMJD010000371.1:0-6065 GCA_031371195.1 Actinomycetes bacterium
CTCCGGCGGTGCCAGGATGACGCCGGATGTTCGTGTCCCGTACCAGGCGTCGATGGCATCGGGCAGGTCGTCCCAGGTCGCCGAGAGGGTGACGACGTCGAGCACGTCATCGGTGACGATCGCGCCCAGCCCGTCCCAATCGCCGCTGCGGACCATTTCACGCAACCGACCGGGGAGATCGCCGAATCCGTGGAGTTCCAGCGAACGAGCGTACGCCGGGGTCGTGTACAAGAACGCGGTGGCGTACCTCTGGCGCTCCCGGGCAGCGTGCAGGTCCGCGGCGGTCGGCGCGGTGACGATCGAGCCGTACGCGACGACCTCCCGCCGAGCGGCGCCCCCTCCCTCGGCCAGGATCGGCAGACAGAGCTCGTCGAGGTAGCGGGGGTTCGAGTTGGTCGGATGGGTGATGTAACCATCCGCGCTGCGGGCTGCGAGTCGAACCATGCCTTCGTTGACGCCGGCCAGCCAGATCGGCGGCGGTCCGCAGGCGATCGGTCCGGGGTTGAATACCGGCTGCAGCCGGGTGAACCGGTAGTGATCGCCCTCGTGATGGAGACGCGAGCCGGTACTGAACGACTGCCAGATCGCCCGCAGCGACGCCACATAGTCGGCCATCCGCCCGACCGGATCGGCCCAGGGAACGGAATAGCGTTCCTCGATGTTCTGACGGATCTGCGTGCCGAGTCCCAACACGAACCGACCGTTCGACATCGCCGCCAGGTCCCAGGCGGTGTATGCGGTCAGCATGGGGCTGCGAGGGAACGCCAGGGCCACTCCGGCGACGACGGTGAGATGCGTCGAATGTTCGAGCGCCAGCAGACTGACGGCCAACGAATCGTGGACCGTTTCAGGAACCTGCACCCCGTCGTAACCGAGGCGTTCGGTGCGCTGCACCCACGCCTTGGTGTCGGCCAGAGGGAGCCGATCGGGCATGCCGGCGTAGACCTTCATGATTCCCACCCTTCGCGGAACGCGGCCGGGCTGCGAGGGCTTCGAGGCCACAGGTGTCGTCGAACCTTCGCAGTGATAGCTGAACGGGCAGAATCTCACAATGCCTCGGGTTTGGTCACAACTGGACGACACGACAACCGCAGGCCATCGATGAACCTGCTCGATCACGTGATCGCCGGCGTGGCCGCGGCGGCGGCCGGAGGCGTGAACGCCGTCGCCGGGGGAGGGACGCTGATCTCGTTCCCGGTGCTCGTCGCTCTCGGGGTGCCGCCGGTGTCGGCCAACATCACCAACACGGTCGCGCTCAGCCCCGGCTATCTCGGTGGAGCGTTGGCCCAGAAGGCGGCGATCTCCGACCAGCGCGACCGGGTACGTCGCCTCGGCGTCGCCGCCGCAGCCGGCGGGCTGCTGGGGTCGGTGCTCCTCACGCTGACCAGCAACGACGCATTCCGTAAGCTGATCCCGATCCTGCTGTTCGCTGCGGCAATGCTGCTCGCCACGCAGGATCACATTCGCCGGTTGCTCGGCATCGGCAACCCCGCCCTCGACGGTCCCGCGGCGACCGCCGATCCGAGCTGGCTGGTCGTTCCGGTGTTCGCCGTCTCGATCTATGGCGGCTATTTCGGAGCGGGCCTGGGCATCATGCTGCTCGCCGTACTCGGTATTGCCCTGCATGACCGGCTTGATCGGCTCAACGCTCTCAAGCAGGTGATGTCGCTGATCATCAACGCCACCGCAGCGATCTTATTCCTGTTCTCCGGCAAGGTCTACTGGTCGCTGGCCGCCGTGATGGCGGTCGGCAGCCTGGTCGGCGGCAATGTCGGCGGCCGCTTCGCCGGTAAGGTCAAACTGGCCCGGCTCCGCCTCGTCGTCGTGTCGATCGGCTTCATCGTCGCCGTTGTTTACGCCATCCGCGCCTGGTGGTAGCGGATCTGTAGTTCGCGGCGAGCGACGCGGTCGTTCGCTATGCGCTCACGGCGATCACGGCCAACCGCTTACGAGCGGCGATGGCCAGCCGGGTGATGTCGTCGGGGTCGCTCGTGAGGACCTCGTCGCCATCGAGGGCGACATCGATCAGCGAGGCGTCGATCACGTCGGCCGAGCCGGACGCAGCGAGGAGCGTGCCGATCGACCGGGCGCGATCATGACTCAGTTCCTGGGCGTCGACACCTCGCAGCAGCCGGGCGAGCCGAGCCTGCCGTCCCCCGTCACGCCACACCTGAGCGACGACCCCCGTCGTGGTGCGCACCGGGACCTGATGACGCTGCGCGGTATCGATCATGGCGATGACTGTCAGGTTGCGTCGGTCGTAGCCGATCAAGCCTCCCGCATCGAGCAGTAGAGCCATCAGGCGGCGGCCTCGGCTCTCGGTCCGGTGACGATCGCCGTGGCCCGTGCTTCGCGGACGAGGCGGTCGAGGTCGCATTCGCTGATCGGACCGAACTGGTCCGCGTCGGCGTCGAGCGCCAGCCTGAGCAGCCGGTTTCGGATTCGATCCTGCGCCGCGGCGGAGATCCATGCGGAGACCGACACGTTGTCGTCGGCGGCCGCGTCGCGTATCACCTGAGTCAGGGACTCGTCGAGGGAGATGCTGAGCTTGTCCATCGCCATACAGGGCATACTACTCACAGATTCTAGAGGTAGGAACATCGCAGCCGCCGTCGCGGGGGACCTAACGAATAGGGTCGTCGTCCATGAGGATTGCCATCATCACCGGTGCCGGATCGGGGATCGGTCGGGCGTGTGCCGTTGGACTTTCGCTCGATGGTTTCACGATCGTCCTCGCCGGGCGACGGGCGGCGCCGCTCGACGACACCGCGCAGCAGCTGGCCGGTGATTCGGCGGTCGTCGTCGCCGACGTGAGCGATCCTGCCTCCGTCGACGGCCTGTTCGGGGAGGTCGAGCGGCGATACGAGCGACTCGATCTGCTGTTCAACAATGCCGGGACCGGTGCGCCGGCGGTGCCGTTCGAGGAGCTGACGTTCGAGCAGTGGAACGCCGTGGTCGCCACCAACCTCACCGGATCGTTCCTCTGTGCGCAGCGGGCGATCGCGCTGATGAAACGGCAGGACCCGCCGGGCGGCCGGATCATCAACAACGGATCGATCTCGGCCCGGAGGCCCCGGCCGATGTCGGCACCGTATACGGCGACCAAGCACGCCATCACCGGACTGACCAAGTCGATCGCCCTCGATGGCCGACCGTTCGGGATCACCTGTGGTCAGATCGACATCGGGAACGCAGCCACGGCGATGACCGATGTGATCGAGCGCGGCGTGCTGCAGGCCGACGGGTCGGTGCGCGCCGAACCGACGATGAACGTCGATGACGCCGCCCGGGCGGTGCGCTACATGGCGAGTCTGCCGCCCGATGCGAACGTGGCCAGCATGACGGTGCTGGCCGCCGGCATGCCGTTCGTCGGGCGAGGCTGACCCGGCAGCTCCATGGTCTTGGCAGCTACATCGTCTGGGCCGTTACATCGTCTTGGGGTAGTACTCGCCCGGCTGGAGCGCGGCGGTGGCGGCATCGAAGTTCGAGGCGAACGGCCAGTCGGCTTCCTCGCCCGGTAGCGGTACCTGGGTGAAGCGTCCGAGTTCGCCGCCGCCGATGCGTTCGTTGCCGACCAGCGACCACGCCTGGCGCTTGTACGTCCAGTTGCCCGGCTGCAGCCGATGGCATTCGTTGAAATGGGCGATGGCGCCATCACGATCACCGGCCCGCCACAGGTGGTTGGCCAACTCGAAGTGGGCTGCGGCCCGTGACACCTCGGCCGGACGGGGTTGGGATGCGGCCACGACCTGCTCGGCAGACATCGCGAACGGACTGGCGCTTCCGTGGTGGGCCCAGTCGCGGAGCGCATCGGGATACCGATCACGATCCTGGCCGCCGGCCAGCAAGGCGGCGAGCGCCGGCCGTTCGGACGTGTCACCGCTCGCGGCCCGGGTTTCGGCGTCGCGTTTGGCCCGTTCGACGAGCCGCTTGACCATCGCCTCGGGATACTTGGTGGCGCCGGCCCAACCGGGCTCGGCCGGGCGCACGATCACGCCGTCCTCGTCGATCCACACGACGTTCGGGATGTTGACCACTCCGAATAGGGAGCACAGCTGATGACCCGGATCGAGCAACGACGGGTGCTGCGGCTCGGCCGCCTCGATGAACGGGCGCGATGCCTCGGGGCCCGACAGTTCGAGCGAGACGGTGACGATCTCGACGCCAAGTGGGTGGAGTTCGGTACGCAGGGCCTGCCACACGGGCAGGTCGTAGCGGCAGCCTCAATAGGGGGCCCAGGCGACGATCACGACCTTCTGGCCGCGCAGCGACGAGAGGCGGAACTCGTTGCAATCGAGGTCGGAGAGAACCAGTTCGGGGGCCTGCGCCGTGACCAGCGCCCGGCCGGTCAACGACTCCGGCCCGAGCGCCCAGAGCTTCGCCGACTCGTCGGGGACGAGTTCCATGCCGAGTCGCTCGGCGCAGGTGAGCAAGTCGAAACCATCGGGCAGTGGCACGCAGACTTCACCCTTGCAGGCGCCCTGCGGCTTGATCTCCCAGCCGGTGCCGGCATGGAAGTCCACCGCGTCGATGTCGAGTCGGTCGAGAATCACGTCGTCGTCTCCCTACTGGTTGCCTCGTCGCACCCTACGTCCCCGTCCCCGTCGCCGCCGCGCCCGAAGCGTCCGAGACGCGTGGTGGCTATGGCCGAGGCGGGCTTGGATGCCGCCGCCGGGTGACGACACTCGCCAGCGAGATCTCCCGGCCGGCGCGGCCGGTTCGTTCCACATAGACTTGATGCGTATATGGAGACTCGTCGGATCGCTCGGGTGGTCACGCTGACGAGCTTGCATGCACCGAACGCTGACGTCGAGTACTGGTTGAGTCGGCCGGTCGAGGAACGAATCCAGGCGATTACCGAACTTCGCCAGACATTCTTTGGGGTGAGCGATGCAGCTGGAACGCGACTTCAAAGAGTTCATCGAGTGCTTGAACGCTCATGACGTCAGCTTCGATGGGCTCCGTATCGCCTTCATCGGTCGCGACGACTTGATTGCCAACAAGCGTGCGGCCGGCCGTGGTCAAGACGTGTGGATGCGAATCGGCTCGAGGGCATCGAGTAGCGATCCGCGCAGTACCCGTATCCGATGCGTCGCCGTCTCCTCGGCCCCGGGTGACGAGTTGCACGCCGGGACTGCCCATGGGGTGGGATCGCCTGGCAGGATCAGAGGATGACTTCTCAGATGGAATACCGCAGGGTCGGCCGGTCCGGCCTGCAACTCAGCGCGCTCTCCTTCGGTTCGTGGGTGACGTTCAGCGCCCAGCTCGATGTCGGCCTGGCCGCGGAGTGCATGTCGGCGGCGTACGAGGCGGGGGTCAACTTCTTCGACAACGCCGAGGCCTACGCCGGGGGCGAGAGCGAGCGGATCATGGGCGAGGTGTTCCGCAGGCTCGGCTGGGCTCGCCACACCTATGTCGTCTCATCGAAGTTCTACTGGGGTCTCAACGACCTGCCGAACAACCAGAACACGTTGAACCGCAAATATCTCCACGGGGCGATCGCCGGTACGTTGGACCGCTTCGGCCTGGAATACCTCGACATCGTCTACTGCCACCGGGCCGACACGAACACGCCGATCGAGGAGACGGTGTGGGCGATGAGCGACATGATCAGCCGAGGTCAGGCCCTGTATTGGGGGACAAGCGAATGGTCGGCCGACGAGTTGCGTGCCGCGTACGAGATCGCCGAACGGCATCATCTGCACAAGCCGATCGTCGAGCAACCGCAATACCACATGTTCGAGCGAGCCAAGGTCGAGCACGAATTCTCCCGGCTGTACACCGATCACGGGTTGGGGCTGACCACCTGGAGCCCGCTGGCCAGCGGCCTGCTCACCGGCAAATACGCGGCCGGAATTCCCGCCGGTAGCCGGGCTGCGCTCGAAGGCTACGAATGGCTCCGTGACGAACTGACCAACGAAACGACGAACGCCGCGGTCGCCGACTTGGCCGCCGTCGCCAAGGACCTCGATTGCTCGTTGGCGCAGTTGGCAATTGCGTGGTGCGCGGCGAACCCGAACGTGTCGTCGGTGATCACGGGGGCTAGCCGTCCCGAGCAGGTGGTC
>JANMJD010000372.1:0-13863 GCA_031371195.1 Actinomycetes bacterium
CGTCGCCGAGGGCGGTGCCGTGAGTGTCGACCGCGGCGCGTGCCCCGTTGCGGTGGGCGATGGCGATCAACCGGGACACCGCGTCCCGGGGAGCCCCGGCGGGCAACGTCCCCGAGATCGACACCCAGTCGCCCGGGCGAATCACCTGCTCGACGAGCGTTTCGAGATCAGTCCACTCGCCGGCCCGCACGGCGGTGGCCGGCTCGTAGAAGTCGGTCATCACTCCGCTGGACGCGTCGGCGACCGAGACCGACGTCCGCGTCTCGCCCCACCCGTCGATCAGTCGGTGGTCGACGCCGCAGGCGGTGAGTGCGTCGGCGAGCCAGGCGCCGGAATGTCCGCCGACGATCCCGAATGCCGTGAGGTGGCCTCCGAGGGTGTGCGCGGCGCGAGCGACATTGAAGCCCTTTCCTCCGGGCGTGATCGTGGCGAGTGACGGGCGGTGCACTTCGCCGACCATCAACCGGTCGACGACCATCGTGCGATCGACGCATGGACTGAGGGCGACGACGACGATCATGCGTCGCTCGTCGGTCGCTCGACGGCCCCGACTGTGTCGCGAACCTCGGGGTCGATCTCGGCTTCGACAGGCGCGGCCATCTCGGTGTCCAGTTCCTCCCATGTCGCCTGGAAGGTCGTACCGCCGGGCCCGCGGGTCGACAGGCTGCCGGCTGCCACCGCCATCGCCAGGCACGTTTGTGGTTCGTAGCCGCGGACGAAGCCGGCGAGATAGCCGGCGTTGAAGCTGTCACCGGCGCCGGTGGTATCGACGACGGCCGTCGGTCGCGGTCGCCGATGGAGATGCCATCCGCCGGGCGTCCACAGGTGGCCACCGTCGGCTCCGCACTTGGCCACGACCGTTGCGCCCGTTGCCGCGGCCAGGCGGGCACCGGCGGCCAGCACCTCGGACTCCCCGGTGATCGCGACGAGTTCCGAATCATTGGGGAGGAACAGATCGGTGTAGGCGAGCACTTCTCGGATACCGGTCCACGCCTCGGCCGGGTCCCAGTTGGTGTCGAGCGATGTCGTCGCGCCGGCGTGGCGGGCCTGGCGGAACACCTCGGCCAGACCATCGCCGAGTCCGGGCAGGAGGAAGAACGACGAGACATGGACGTGGAACGGAGCACCGAACCGCCCGACGACATCGGCGGCGCCCAGCATCGGGATCGCTCCGAGGTTGGTGAGAATCGCCCGGTCACCTGGTGCGGCCCGGT
Organism: Actinomycetes bacterium; assembly: GCA_031371195.1. GTDB lineage: Bacteria > Actinomycetota > Acidimicrobiia > Acidimicrobiales > Ilumatobacteraceae > JANMJD01. The sequence goes on from JANMJD010000372.1 coordinate 1,215, forward strand.
CAACTGCTGCGGAGAGAATCACCGACAATCCGGTCGGGAACTCGGCGCGTCGAACCACTCCGTCGACGTTCACCTCGCGTTCGACAAGTCGATCGACGACGAAACGCCCGAATGTATCGTCGCCGATGGCTGCCACCAGGCTCGTGGGTACCCCCAACCGGGCGGTTCCACACGCCGTGATCGACCCTGATCCGCCGAGCACCAGGTCGGCCGCGTCGGTCAATTGCTCGATCTGGCCGAAGCGCGGCCGCACATCGCCGCGCAGCACGAGGTCGGGGTTGGCGTCGCCGATCACGACGATCGGGCGCGGGGGGTTGTCGTCGGGAGTGGTTGCCGCAAGCACCCCTCCATCTTGTCAACCGCGGGTCGACCTGTCGGCTTGTGGGAACGAAACACGCACGCGGCGCGGCGCGGCGCGGGCGGCGCGCCGACCACTACGCTCAGCCGTGCACGAGATCCGCCAACGTCGTCGGATCATCGAACAGGAGGCAGAGCGAATGAGTGCCGATGGGCAGGCCGCGGGTGCTGTCGAGCGGGTCACCGCATTGGTCGGGGAGCGACTCGATGTTTCGATCCGTCGTCTTGGAGCCGAATTCATCGGCTGTTACCTGGCCGGCTGCGATCCCGTCGACCTCACTCGACGCCCGACCACCGACCTGTACGGTGCGGCGATCAGCCATTTTCGGCTGGGCCAGAAGCGCTCGGTGGGCACCCCGGCCGTCGCCATTGTCAACCCGACCGCCGGCGGTGATGGCTGGCAGTCGGCCCATACCGTCGTGATGATCGTCACCGATGACATGCCGTTCCTGGTCGACTCGGTGCGGATGGTGCTCGCCCGCCACGGACTGGGAATTCACCTCACCATTCATCCGATGCTCAATGTCCGACGTGACGCCACCGGTGAGATCACCGGATTTCCCGATCGTGGCGGGCGGGTCGAGGCGTGGATGCTTTTCGAGGTCGACCGGTGCTCGCCGGAGGTGACGCGGGTCCTCGAGGGACAGCTGAGCGACGCCCTGGCCGACGTGCGCCGAGCCGTCGACGACCTCGACCAGATGCGGGAGCGGGTACTGGCCGTGGCGCACGAGGTGGAGGCCTCGGGGCGTGAAGGAGCGGGCGCTGCTGTCAAGTTCCTGACCTGGCTCACCCGGCGTAGGTTCGTGTTCCTCGGCGTGGCGTGCTACGCCGTCGACGCCGAGGGCGTGCTCGACATGGACGAGTCCGGCGCGCTCGGCTTGTGTCGTCAGACGTCGCTCGTCGATCCCCCGATGGCACCCGGCGACGCGCTGGTCGCCATCAGCCGAACCGACCGACGCTCGACGGTTCATCGTCCGTCGCGGATGACCTGCATCGCCGTACGCCGCTACGGACCCCACGGACGGGTCGTTGCCGAGGAGCGGATTCTCGGGCTGTTCTCCGCAGCGGCGTATCGCGAGAGCGTCACTGACACCCCGCTGCTGAAGGAGAAGGCCGAAGAGGTGCTGGGGCATGCCGAGTTCCCCGCCGAGAGCCACTCCGGCCGAGCGGTGCGGGGCGCTCTCGAGGCCTTCCCGCGGGACCTGTTGATGGAGATCGGTGCCGACGAGTTGTTCGACGTCGTGTCGACGATCGTCGGGATCAACGAACGCCAGATGGTGCGGGTCGTCCCGATCTCCGAACCGGGCGGGCGGTGGGTCAACTGTCTGGTCTACCTGCCCCGCCATCGCTTCTCGGGCGACACCGCCGGTCAGATCGCCGAGGTCGTACGGGAGGCGTTCGGCGGCGACTACGCCGAGCACGACACATCCGTCGGGGCATCCGCCCTGGCCAGGGTGCATGTCGTGGTTCATCGCTCGTCCGGTCGGTCACTGCTGCCGCGCCGCGACGAACTCGAGGCGCGCATCGACGTGTTGACCACCCGGTGGTCGGACCGCCTCGCCGGCGAGATGGTCGATGCGCACGGTGAGCAACGTGCCCGTGAGCTCCTCGCCGCGTTCGATGGGGCGATTCCGGCCGATTATCAGGCGGTGACCGACCCCCGCATGGCGGTGGCCGATCTCGGCCGGATCGCCGGGTTGGGTGACGCCTCGTTCGCCACGGCCGTCCAGCGCCGCGTTGAGGACGCCCCGGGCGAGCGGCGGTTCAAGCTGTACCGCGCCGGGGAGCCGATCACCCTGTCGTCGGTGCTGCCGCTGCTCGAAAATCTTGGTCTGGCCGTCGTCGACGAGCGACCGTTCGAGTTCCATCTGGTCGGTGGCCGTCGCACCTGGGCGTACGACATCGGCGTCCGGCTGCCCGATGGCGTGGAGTTGACCGACGAGCGTTCCGTCGAGCTGCGCGAGACCTTCGAGGCGCTGTTCCGCGGTGAGATCGACAACGACGGTTTCAATCGGCTGGTGCTGCTCGCCGGGTTGAGCGGCCGCCAGGTGACGATCGTACGGGCGTACGCCAAGTACCTGCGCCAGACCGGATTCCCATTCAGTCAGCAGGCTGTGGAAGCTGCGGTGGCCAAACATCCGACGATCGCCGCCCTGTTGTCGGCGCTGTTCGACGCCCGGTTCGACCCGGCGCGTTCCGACGATCGCGAGGCGACAGTGGCGGCGGTACGCGGCAACCTCGCCCAAGGCCTCGATGCGATCCCAAGTCTCGACGAGGACCGGATCGGTCGGGCGATGGTCGGTCTGATCGAGGCGACGCTGCGCACCAACGCTTTCCGCCCGAAGGACAACACGAGTCTGGAAGGAGCGAGCGGTCCGTTCCGTACATCGGTCGCGTTCAAGTTCGACCCGTCACGAATCGACGACCTGCCTCTGCCCCGTCCGATGTTCGAGATCTGGGTGTACGCACCGCGGGTCGAGGGCGTTCATCTGCGCGGCGGGCGTGTCGCTCGCGGCGGTCTGCGATGGAGCGATCGGCGCGAGGACTTTCGCACCGAGGTGCTCGGGCTGATGAAGGCCCAGATGGTCAAGAACGCGGTGATCGTGCCCGTCGGCGCCAAGGGCGGATTCGTCGTCAAACGACCTCCCGCCGACGCTGACGCGATGCGCGCCGAGGTCATCGAGTGCTACCGGATCTTCGTATGCGGTCTGCTCGACGTGACCGACAACATCGTCGCCGGAGCGGTCGTCCCGCCTCCGGCCACGGTGCGGTACGACGGTGACGACACCTACCTGGTGGTCGCCGCCGACAAGGGCACCGCCACGTTCTCCGACATCGCCAACGAGTTGTCGGCCCGCTACGGCTTCTGGCTCGGCGACGCGTTCGCCTCGGGTGGCAGCGTGGGGTACGACCACAAGGCGATGGGCATTACGGCGCGTGGCGCGTGGGAAAGTGTGCGCCGCCATGCGCGCGTGCTGGGCAAGGACGCCGATCGCGAGCCGTTGACCGTCGTCGGCGTCGGCGATATGAGTGGCGACGTGTTCGGCAACGGCATGTTGTCATCACGTCATCTCCACGTGATCGCCGCCTTCGATCATCGCCACATCTTCATCGATCCCGACCCCGATCCGGCTGCCTCGTTCGCCGAACGACAGCGCCTGTTCGTCCTGCCCCGTTCGAGCTGGGCCGAGTACGACGCCTCGCTGATCTCGGCCGGCGGGGGAGTGTTCCCCCGCACGGCCAAGGTGATCGAGCTCTCCGACCGGGCGCGCGCCGTGCTCGGCGTCGATGCCCGGGCGCTCGCACCGACCCAGCTGATCTCGGCGATCCTGCGGGCGCCGGCCGATCTGCTGTGGAACGGCGGGATTGGTACGTACGTCAAGGCATCGACCGAGAATCACGCCGAGGTCGGGGATCGGGCCAACGACGGCCTACGGGTCGACGGCAATCAGTTGCGGGTCAAGATGGTCGGCGAGGGAGGCAACCTCGGCTTCACCCAGCGGGGCCGGGTCGAGTTCGCCCTGGCCGGCGGTCTGATCTACACCGACGCGATCGACAACTCGGCCGGAGTCGACTGCTCCGACCACGAGGTCAACATCAAGATCCTGCTCAATCAGATGGTCGCCGCCGGTGATATGACCGTGAAGCAGCGCAACGAGCTGCTCGCCGAGATGACCGACGAGGTCGGCGGGCTGGTGCTCGACGACAACCAGGCCCAGACCCTGGCCTTGGCCATCGCCCGCACCCAGGCTGCGTTGATGGTCAACGTGCATGCGCGCTATATCCATCAGTTGGAACTGGAGGGTTGGCTCAACCGGGCCATCGAATTCCTCCCAACCGATAAGCAGCTGGCCGAGCGCCAGGCCGCCGGGGCCGGACTGACCACGCCCGAGTTCGCGGTGTTGCTGGCGTACACCAAGAACGCCGACATCGCCGAGATCGTCGATGTTCCGGGGATCGGCCTCGACCCGTACTTCAAGCCCGATCTGCTGGCCTACTTCCCGACGGCGTTGCGCACCCGGTATGCCGAGGCGATCCTCGAACATCCACTGCGGGCCGAGATCACGCTCACCTGCATCGTCAACCAGATGGTCAATCTGTCGGGGATCACCTTCGACCACCGGATGACCGAGGAGACCGGCGCGACGGTCTGCGACGTGATGCGCGCCTGGGTTGCGGCCCGCGACATCTTCGAGTTGCCTGGGCTGTGGACGACGATCGAGAACACCGGTGCGGACGTCACCCTCGCCACCCAGTTGACGTTGTTCATGGAGGCCAGGAGGATGGCCGAGCGCAGCGTGTTGTGGCTGTTGCGCCATCGTCGCCCGCCGCTCGCCCTGGCCGAGACCGTTGCGGCAATGCGCCCGGGTGTGCAGGAGCTGCTGGCGTCACTGGCTCCGCTGGTGCGCGGGCCGCTCGCCGACCAGACCCAGGCGCTGGCCGTCGAGCGGGTCGTGGCCGGCGTGGATGCCGATCTCGCCGAGCAGTCGGCGATCTGGCCGCTGATGCACACTGGGTTCGACATGGTGGAGTTGGCCGAAGCCCACGGCTGCACGGTGACGGCTGCGGCTGGCGCCTACTGGCAGTTGGTCGAAGCGCTCGACGTGACCTGGTTGTGGAACGCCATCGGGGCGTTGCCCCGTGCCGATCGGTGGCAGACCCACGCTCGCGCTGCCGTGCGCGACGATCTGCTCTCGGCGCTCACCGACCTCACCTCCGATGTGCTCGCCCACGGGGGAGATGCCGGCGCCTGGGCATCGTCGCAGTCCCGAGCCGTCGACCGAGCAGGCAACATCTTCGCCGAGATCCGCCGCGTCGGCACCTTCGACCTCACCACCCTCTCGGTCGCCCTTCGCCAACTCCGCAATCTGGTCCTATCGACTACTGCCGCACCCGTGTGATGCCTTCATTCGGACCAACCACGAGCCTGCCTCTGGCAGGCTGCGCTACTGTCCGATTCGATGCAGATTTCGCCGTGGTACGACGTGGGATGCCTGGGTGCACGAGCGCGATATCGCCATCCCGCTCGGGCTGCTGTGCGTGCTCGAGGATGACGAGTTGACGACGTGCTTGCGGTACTCGGCCGCGATCAGTCCGGTCCTCGGGTTGGGCCTCGGTCAGAGTACCTCCGGTCGGTTCGCCGTTGAATCGACCAATCCCTGCGTGCGATTCATCGTCGACGTCGGTGACAGGGTGACGGTGTCGGATGGTCCGCCCAGCGGTCCCGACGTGCCATGCCTCCGTGGCGAAGCCGTTGAGCTCGTCGAAGCGCTGAGCATGCGCTCGCCGCTGCCCGAGTCGGCGCCGGCTGCGTGGCGCCGGATGCGCGACGGATTGGCGACCGCCTTCGACTCGCCGGCCACCTCGTCGGGCATCCGGTCGCCGGTGCCGGTCGCCGGTGGCCCCGTCGCCCGGACTACCTCGCGTCCGGCGCGTGGAGCGCTCCCGTAACCTGTTCGGATCATGTCGTCATTGCGTGTCCGATTCGCTCCTTCCCCGACCGGGATGTTCCACGTCGGCAGCGCCCGCTCGGCGCTGTTCAACTGGATCCTCGCCAAGCAATCCGGCGGCACGTTCGTGTTACGCGTCGAGGACACCGACGAGGCCCGCAACCAGCCCGAGTGGACGCAGGGGATCATCGACGCCCTAGCCTGGCTGGGCATCTCGGCCGACGACGAGGCATTCGAGGGCCCCTACTTCCAGTCCGACAACGCCGAGGCCCATGTGGTGGCCGCCCACGGACTCGCCGAGCGCGGGGCCGCGTATTACTGCGATTGCACGCGCGACGCGCTCGTCGCCCGTACCCGCAATGAACAGCACGGCTACGACCGATTCTGCCGCGACCGCGGTCTGGCCGCTGGGCCGGGTCGGGCCTTGCGGTTCCGGGTTCCCGACGGGTCGACGATCGTTCACGATCTGATCCGCGGTGACGTGGAGTTCGAGCATGCCGCGATGGAGGATTTCGTCGTCCTGCGGGGCAACGGGACGCCCCTGTTCCTGATCGCCAATGTCGTCGACGACATCACCCACCGCATCACCCTCGTCGTACGGGGCGAGGAGCATTTTCCCAACACCCCCAAGCAACAGCTGATGTGGCAGGCCTTCGGCGAGACGCCACCGGTCTGGGCGCATGTACCGGTGCTGGTCAACGAGGCTCGCAAGAAGCTGTCCAAGCGACGCGACAAGGTGGCGCTCGAGCAGTTCCGCGACGAGGGTTTCGTGATGGAGGCGATGCGCAACTACCTGATGACCCTGGGTTGGTCGCCGAAGGGCGATGTCGAGATCGTCCCATGGGCGCAGATGGTCGCCGAGTTCTCCCTGGCCGACGTCGTGTCGTCGCCCGCGTTCTTCGACCTGAAGAAGCTCGCGGCGTTCAACGGCGACTACATCCGGGCGATGAGCGCCGAAGCGTTCGTCGCCGCGTGCGAGCCCTGGCTGGCGAAGTGGCGGGCGGATCACCCCGGGCATCGTTGGGATCAGGCGACGTTCGAGTGTCTCGCACCGCTGGTGCAGCTGAGAGCGGTGACGCTGGCCGATGCCCCCAGAACCGTGGACTTCATCATGCTCCCGCATCCTGAGTTCGACGAAGAGGCGCGGGTCAAGACGATGAACGACGCCGCCCGAATCGTTCTGTCCGATGTGATCGCCGCCTTCGAGACGGTCGAATGGGACGCCGAGGTGCTCAAGGCGACCGTCGAGGAAATCGGGGCCGGCCACGGGCTGAAGAAGGGCCCGTCGCAGGGCCCGGTGCGCCTGGCGGTCACCGGTCGGCTGGTCGGTCCTCCGCTGTACGAGCCGCTGGTCATCCTGGGGCGGGGAGAGACGCTGGCCCGACTGCGGTCGCTCGCCGAATGGGAGCCGGTCGGATGACCGATCGCGACGCTCTATGGTCCGTCACCGAACCGGAGCCCGTGTCGCCGCCGTTCGCCGACGATGACGCCGACACCGGGCCGAACGTCGATCACACTCCCGTGCGTGGGGTTGCAAGGTCACGCGCCCGTCGGCGATTCCGGCGCCTGTCGAGCGTCGGCATCGGTGTGGTCGGAATGCTCGTCGCCTACTTCGTGGTGTGCTTCGCGCAGGTGTGGTGGACCGGCCGCGCCGATCACGCCCACCCCGCCGACGCCATCGTGGTGCTCGGCGCAGCCCAGTACGACGGACGGCCATCGCCCCAGCTCGCCGCCCGTCTCGATCACACCGCCGAGCTCTATGCCCGTGGCGTGGCTCCTGTCGTGGTGGTCACCGGCGGCAAGCAGCCGGGCGACCGCTACACCGAGGCGGCCGCCTCGGCGCTCTACCTGATCGCCGCCGGTGTCCCGGCCGATGCCATCGTGCAGGAGGATCGGGGTCGCTCCACCTGGCAGTCACTCGCCGGAGTCGCCGAGATCCTGACCGCCCGAGATGGCCACAGCGTGGTCATCGTCACCGATCCGTACCACTCGCTGCGCAGCCGGTTGATCGCCGCCGAGCTGGGCCTGCAGGCGACGACGTCGCCGACTCGGACGAGCCCGGTGCGCGGATTCACGGCGCTGCGGCGAGAGTTCAAGGAGGCCGCCGGAATCGCCGTTGGGCGGATCATCGGCTTCGAGCGCCTGTGGAAGGTCACCGGCTGACCGGAGGGCTGCGGCCACCGATCGATTCGTGACTGCTGTCTCGGGAATCGGTGTGGAGCCGGGCGGTCCCTCCCGCTAACATCTGACCTGCTCCGTGGGGAGTGGTGTAACTGGCAACACAGCAGTTTCTGGTACTGTTATTCAGGGTTCGATTCCTTGCTCCCCAGCTCACGAGGCCGACCTTCGGGTCGGCTTTCGTCGTTTTCCGGTTGGTCCGACGTCCGGCTGTTGCTAGATTGCGGGGGCTACTTGGCCCCATCGTCTAGTGGCCTAGGACACCACCCTCTCAAGGTGGCGGCACGGGTTCGAATCCCGTTGGGGCTGCTCATAAAAGTCCAGGTCAGAGGCACTCTTCGGAGTGTCTCTTCTGGTTTTCAGCCCTCGTTGCCGCTGGCGTGCCCGTGCCTCGATGTATGTGCTGTCCCGGTTCATAGTGGTCATGTTGGCTCCGGTACGCGTGTTCCAGTTCCGGGACTGGCTCCGGTAGCTGGGCGACAGTGAACGCGTAGTCAACGTGGCCATTGCCGCTCCTTCATCGCCACCAACGTATTCGACGACCTTGTTGTCGGACCGTAGTGGGCGGTGGCGAGTCGGCGGGCCAGACTGGCGGAGTGTTGCGTGGCCCGGACGTCGATGTACCGGTGCTCGTCGACGTCGGGGTGTCTGACGGTGCGCCGGGACCGGCGCTGGTGTGGCGGTTGGCCGGTCCGGTGGTGGCGATCAGTTCGGCGATCGTCGGTGGAGGGCTCGGGCTGGTGTCATGGGTGCTGAACGCGACGGTTGATGAGAATTATTCGCGGTTGGATCCGGAGCAGCATCTCGGCGAGATCGCGGACCGTCTCGGATTGAGCGGTCGAGGTGTGGCGTTCATGACGGCCGTCGATGTCGCATCCCGAACCACGGCCCGCTCGGGGCGGGCCATAGTGACGGCGACGGTTGGTGTTCGTCGCCCGGTGTGGGCTGCCACCGATCCGACACGGCAGGTCGGCCCGATTGTCGGCGGGCCCGGATTCGCGCCGGGCACGATCAATGCTGTGGCAGCCATCCCGCAACGCCTCTCCGACGCTGCGCTGGTCAACGCAGTGGCAACGATGACCGAGGCGAAGGTACAAGCGTTACACGACCTTGAAGTGCCGGGGACCGGCACAGCGACGGATGCAATCTGCGTGCTCTGCCCGGCCAACGGGGTGCCTGAGTTGTTCGGCGGTCCTCGCTCGGTGTGGGGTCGACAGCTCGCGAACGCAACGTATGAGGCCGTAGCTTCCGGGATCGGCAAGCAGCGACGATGACAACGGTTCCGCCACCCGGTGCGCACGGCGGTGATGCTGCTGCGATCTCCAATGCCCTCGGGCTTGATCCGGCGATGATGATCGATTTGTCGGCGAGCATGAACCCGTTTGCGCCGGACACGAATCGTGTGATCGCCGATGTGCTCCGTGGCGACCCTCGAGTGGTCGGCCGATACCCCGACCCCGATGTGGCGACCGGCCTCGTCGCGGCCGCGATCGGTGTCGGCCGAGATCGGGTGGTGTTGACGAACGGAGCGTCCGAAGCGATCGCCCTTGTCGCCGGCGAGGTGGGGGCCGGCAATGTGGTCGAGCCCGAGTTCTCGCTATACCGCCGCTACCTCGCCCGGGTCGCGGCGGACGCGCCGAGGTGGCGATCGAATCCATCGAACCCATCCGGCAACCTCGCCGGGCCGAACGACACCGCTGCGGTCTGGGACGAGGCGTTCTACCCGCTCGCCACCGGCAAATGGACCCGCGGCGACGACCAAACGTGGCGGATCGGGTCGCTGACCAAACTGTGGAACTGCCCAGGCATCCGCCTCGGCTACATCATTGCCCCAACCGTCGAAGCCGCCCGACGGGTACGCGTCCATCAACCCGAATGGGCCGTCAATGGCATCGCGCTCGCCATGATCCCCGAACTCCTCGCTCTCACGGACCTGGACGGATGGTGTGTCCGCATCGACCGGTTACGCGCCGAGTTCAGCGTCTCGCTCCAAAACCTCGGCTACGCGACCCGGCGGACCACGGTGAACTGGGTGTTGATCGACCACCCGACGCTGCGCGCCGACCTCGCGGTTCATGGTGTCGTCGTACGCGACTGTGCTTCGTTCGGGCTGCCCAATGTGCATCGGGTCGCGCTTCCGATGCGACGCGACTTGGACCGGGTGCTTGCTGCGTTCGAAGCGGCCGCTCAACGATGACGACAGCTACTGCGGTCGCCGGTGTCGTCTTCGACCAGATGCTCGGTGAACCGCCCGGTGCATGGCACCCCGTCGCCCGCTACGGGAACCTGATGTCCTGGGTCGAACAGCAGCTGTACGCCGACCGCCGACGCAACGGTGTCGTGTTCACCGCCGTCGGCGTCAGCATCGGCGTGTCCGTGGGGCTCGTACTGCGTACCTTCACCGGCCCCACGGTCGCCACGATCGTCGCCACCACGGCGTGTTCTGCCGGCAAGATGCTCGACGACGAAGCAAATGCCATCGGCCGTCTCCTGCTCGGCGGTGACCTCCCCGCGGCGCGCCGGCGGCTCGGGTCGCTCGTCGGGCGGACAACCGACACGCTCGACGAGTCCGAGATCAGCCGTGCCGCGATCGAGTCGGTCGCCGAGAATTCCGTCGACGCTGTTACTGCATCGATGTTCTGGGCGGCCATGGGTGGGGCGCCCGGTGTGCTCGCCCATCGTGTCATCAACACCATGGATGCGATGGTCGGGCACCACACGACTCGCTACGAACACTTCGGATGGGCCAGCGCCCGTCTCGACGACCTCGCCAACCACCTACCTGCCCGTCTCACCACCCTCTCCGTCGCTGCAGTCCGACCAGCGCAGGCGACGCGTATCCGGCGGATCGTTCGCCGCGACGCACACCGACATCCGTCACCCAACGGCGGACGCATCGAAGCCGCCTACGCTGCTGCGCTCAACATCAGCCTGGGCGGAACGAATCACTACGCCGGCCGTTCGGAAGACCGCGGCATCCTCGGCGACGGGCCGCCGCCGCACGCCCAGACCATTGCTCAAGCGGTCCGGCTTCGCCGCCACTCGACCGCAGCCACCGCGATTCTCATGGTCACGTACGGCACATTCGTGCGTTCAATTCGCCGGCGCCGCCGGCGCCCTTGAGCCGACCACGTAGTGGCTCTCCACGAGGCCGACCTTGATGCGAGGGAAGACCGGCGGTGCGCTCTCAGAACCGGCGGGACACGATGAATCGGCTCGCTCATCGCAGCTGGACTCGCCGGATGTCCCGGTTCGGCGCGACATCGTCGGACGGCCACCTTGTGATATCGCACGCTCATACATTGCACGGCGGGGCTGATGGCAGACTGACCGAACCGCGCCGAACCGCGGCGGGACTATGGGAGGTCATGATGCCAGAGGAGTTCGAAGGGGACCTTGCGGGTGCGGTGTTCTGGGGCGCCGATCTGCGCGGCGCCCGCTTCCGTGACGTCAACATGACCGACGTGACGATCAGCCACGCCTGGCTCGTCAACGTCGACATCGATGCGCTGGTCGAGACGATGGTGATCAACGGCGTCGATGTCACCGCCTACGTGAACGAGCGTGACCCGTGGTATCCGTTGCGCGGCATGCTCCGTCCGTCGAACCCGCAGGACATGAGCGCAACATGGGCGGCGCTCGAGGCGGAGTGGGCCAAGACGACCATGCGGGCTCAGGCGCTCCCCGAAGCGACGCTTCATACGTCGGTCAACGGCGAGTGGTCCTTCGTCCAGACGCTGCGACATCTCGTCTTTGCCATGGACAAATGGTTCAGCGCGCCGGTCCTCGGCGCGGGCTTCCACCCGATCGGGTTGCCCAACACGGGCTCGATCGACTTCCCGTGGCCCGGTCTCGACGCCGGCCTTGCACCGTCGGTCGCCGAGGCTCTTGCCGTGCGCGCCGATCGTGCCACGCATTTGCGCGACTATCTCGCATCGGTGACGTCCGCCGACTTCTCCAGGCCGCTCGATGTCCTCGAAAACGGCACGAACCCGCTCCAGGAGTGCATCTTCACCGTCTTCGAGGAGGAGTTCTGGCACAACCGCTATGCCCGCCGCGACCTCGAGCTGCTGGAAGGCACTACATAGGGGACCGCGGCCCGCGGCGACATGCTGTGGGACGAGCCGTTCGATGGGTTGTCAGCCCAGGACGAGCTCGGCCATCTCGCGGATCTGCTCCATCGACGAAGCGGCCACGAGCAACGTGGTCACCGGGCTCTCGCGCCAGGCGTCGACGCGCCGGCGGATCCGCTCGGGCGGGCCGACCAGGCTGATCTCATCGGCGAAGGCATCGGGAACGGCCATGATCGCCTCGTCGCGTTTGCCGGCGAAGAACAGTTCCTGCACCTGGAGGGCCTCGGCCTCGTAGCCCATTCGCTGCATCAGCTTGGTGTGATAGTTCTGCCCCTTGGCCCCCATCCCGCCGATGTAGAAGCCGAGCATCCCCTTCACCGGCAGCAGTCCCGCGGCGACATCCTCGGTGACCGCGGTCGAGGCGAGCGCGGTGATCTCGAAGCCGGGCGCCGCCCCGGCGAGCTGATCGGCGTACACCTCCTGGCGGTACGGCGAGTAGTACAACGGCAGCCATCCATCGGCGATTTCGGCGGTCTGGGTGACGTTCTTCGGGCCCTCGGCTCCGATGAAGATCGGCAGATCGGCCCGCAA
>JANMJD010000375.1:0-5297 GCA_031371195.1 Actinomycetes bacterium
AACCACCGGCTTAGTTTGCTAAACGCCGATTCACCAGGAATTTTGTGGAGCCGGGTGTGGGAATCGAACCCACGACCTCATGATTACAAGTCAAGTGCTCTACCAACTGAGCTAACCCGGCGCGGCAGAGAGTCTACGGCTCGGCCGGCACCGAGGCATAGCGGTTACCCCGTCTCGGTCGGCATCCGATGGCGGGCGACCTCGTAGCAGGCCAGGGCCGCGGCGGTGGAGACATTGAGCGACGACAGGCGGCCGAGCATCGGGATGCTGACGATCATGTCGCAGCACTCGCGCACCAGACGCGACAACCCCGGGCCTTCGGCGCCCATCACCAGGCAGATCGAGTCGGCGGCCAGGTCGCCGAGCTCGAACAGCGTCTTTTCCGCCTCGTCGTCGAGCCCGACCACCCACACGCCGGCCTTGCGCATCGCGTTCAACGCGACGGGGAGCCCGGGAACGATGGCGATCGGCATGTGCTCCACCGCGCCGGCCGCAGCCTTGCACACCGTCGGGGTGACGTGCACCGTGCGGTGGCGGGGCAGCACGATGCCGTGCACGCCGGCCCCGTCGGCACAGCGGATCAACGCCCCGAGGTTGCCCGGGTCGGTCACTCCATCGACGGCGATGATGAACGGGGGCTTGCCCGGCCGCCGACGGGTCAGCGCCGCCATCTCGATCTCGGGCAGCGCCTGCGCCTTGGCCAACACTCCCTGAGGCGCCTCGCACCGAGCCTGGGCGTCGAGCTTCGACCGGCTGACTTCGAGGACGGGAACCCGCATGTCCTGGGCAAGATCGACGATGTCTTCGATGATCTCGTTGCCTTCGAGTTCGCGTGAGATCCACACCTCGCGGACCTTGCGCCGCCCGGCGATCAACAACTCGCGCACGGCCTGCAGTCCCTCGACCTGTTCGCCGCCGAGACCTTTCTCCGCAGCGCGCTCGGGCACCGCACCCGGTCGGCCGCCTCGTCCCGCTGGACGCGGTCCGCCGGTCGATCGGCGGGCGGGCGCGCCGGGTCGATCGGCCGAACCACTCCGACGTGCCGACCCACCCGCACCTCGCGGCGCCGGCCCGCCGCCCGCTCCGGCGCCACCACGCGGTGACGAACTCGCGGTGCCGCCGCGGCCCGGTCGCCCGGCTCCCGAACCCTTCGGCGCGCCCGCACGAGGCGCGCCCGCACGAGGCGCACCAGAACGAGGCGCGCCCGCACGAGGCGTGCCAGAACGAGGCGCACCAGAACGAGGAGCACCGGCACGCGGCGCGCCCGCACGGGGTGCCGAGCTGCGCGGCCCGCCGGAGGATTGGGATGGACGGCCACCGGTGGGCCGACGACGTTGCTCAGCCATTGGGGTTCTCCTTGTATCTTGATTTCCTCAAGGGATCATCTCGGCGTCTCGGCGACGGTTCGGGTGATCACGGCGACCGCCCAGCAGGCGATGCCCTCACGTCGTCCCAGGGCACCGAGCCCCTCGGCGCGCCGACCCTTGACGGTCACCGGCGCTCCGACGGCCGCCGACAACGTCGCCTGCATCTCGGCGCGACGCGGGGCGAGCTTCGGCGCCTCGGCGACGACGGAACAATCGATGTTGCCGACTCGCCAGCCCTCGGCGCGCACGAGCCCGACGACATGCCGGAGCATGGCGACGGAGTCGGCCCCCTTCCACTGCGGGTCGGTGTCGGGGAAGTGTTCGCCGATATCACCGAGCCCCGCAGCCCCCAGCAGCGCGTCGGTGGCGGCGTGGGCGACGGCGTCGGCGTCGCTGTGCCCGTGCAGGCCGATCACACCGTCGAACGTGCACCCGCCGAGGACCATCGGCCGGAACGGATCGTCGCTGAACCGGTGAATGTCGAATCCTTGCCCACAGCGCACATCGAACGTCGTGTCGCTGTTCATGATGGAGCAGTCAACCGGCCTCGGGCCCACACCAGGTCGTCGGGGTGGGTGATTTTGCGGTTGTCGACCGTGCCGGCGACTACCACGACGCGGCCGCCGACCGATTCGACCAGGGCACCATCGTCGGTGCCCTCGCCGCCTGAGGCGTGGGCGCGGCGCAGAACCCCCGCCCGGAAGGCTTGCGGTGTCTGGACCGCGACCAGCGAAGAACGCAATGGTGTGGCGATCACCACCCCGTCGGAATCGACGACCTTGATCGTGTCGGTCACCGGCACAGCAGGCAGTGCGCCGTCCGCGCCGGCACAAACAGCGTCGATGACCAGGTCGAACGTCGCCCGTGTGGCGAATGGACGCGCCGCGTCGTGGACGCAGATGATCGTCGCCGAGGGGGGCACCACGGCCAGACCTCGACGCACCGATTCACTGCGGGTCGCCCCGCCGGTCACCGCATCGGGCTCGTCGGAATAGCCGTCGGGCACGACCAGAACAATGCCGTGGCTCACCGAACGCGCTGCGTCGAGTGCCCAATCGAGCACCCGACGCCCCCCGAGATCCTCGTACTGCTTGAGTGCACCGAACCGTCGGCCGGTTCCGCCGCCGACCACCACCGTCCAGATCTCGTCGCCGGAACGATTCGGGAACGCACCGTCCTGTGACACAGGGCTCAACGGTAGTACGGTCACTGTCGCCATGGCCCACGAAGACCTCCTCGCCAAATCCGACTTCTTCGCCGGCGCCGATCTCGACGTCCTCCGCCAGATCGTCGCCGTCAGCAACGAGCGCTCGCTCATCCGCGGCGACGTGCTGTTCAACGAAGGTGATGAATCCGAAGGCCTGTACGTCGTACTGCGCGGTCGCATCGCCATCGCCAACCAGAGCTTCGACAAACGCGAAAGCGTCTATGCGCTGATGGAACCAGGCGATCTGTTCGGCGAGATGGGCCTGCTCGACGGCCTGCCGCGCTCGGCAATGGCGCGGGCGCTCGAGCCGTCATCGGTGCTCGCCATCCCCTTCAACCCGGTCAAGAAAATGCTCACCGAGAACCCGGACATCCTCTGGGGCGTCACCCGCCTGCTCGCCGGGCGCATCCGGGCGATGGACGAGGCGCTCGCCGACTCGGTGTTCCTCGACGTCACCGGGCGTACCGCCAAGCGCCTGCTGGAGTTGGCCGAGGGAGCCGACGAGTTCATCCTGCCGGTCACCCAGGAGGAACTCGCCGGGATGGTCGGAGCGTCGCGTGAGCGGGTCAACAAGGCGATCGCCTCATTCATCCGACTCGGCTGGCTCGAGCAGCAGGACCGCCGCTATCGCATCATCATGCGCGACCGGCTCAGCCTGCGCGCTCGCTGAAGTACGCGGCCGTGCCGCGCTGCACCGTGTGACGTCAGGCGTCACGCCGTTCGACGAGCAGCCAACCGGCACCGACGAGCAGCGCGACGAAGGCCCCGAAGTACAACCCGGCGGTCACCCGGCCGAATGCTTCCAGTCCGGTGTCGTCGGGGTTGGCCAGGCGGAATCCCTCCGCGAACGGCAGCCATTTCTGAGCACCTTCGTGGATCAGGTTGAGCAGCCCGGCCAGGATCTGTTCGATGATCAGCGGCCAGACGAGGATCACCGGGATCGCTCCCGCCGGCTGGCGGACGATCGCCCCCAACCCGAACCCGGCCAGGGTGAACAGCCCACACAGCGCGATCTGCCCGCTGAAGGCGGCGAGGTTCGACCCCGGGTCGGTCAGCGACATCGAATAATCGCGGATCTTCAGGATCACCGACGCCACCCCGAAATCGAGGAGTTGCGAGAACAGCCCGATGCCGAGTCCGAACAGGGTCGTGACGATGACCTTGGCCGCCAGTACCCGGGATCGCTTCGGTTCCGACGTGAACGTCACCCGGATCGTGTTGTGCCGATACTCCTGGCCGATGCCGAGCACTCCGATGACTCCCGCGAGAAAGACGCACAGAAAGTTCGGGCCGAGCACGACGTTCGAGAAGATCTCCTTGGAGTCCGACCCGTCGAACCCGGCCAGCCCGGCGATCAGTCCCGACAGGATGAGTGGCAGGGCAATCGCCAGGGCGATCAGCACGAGGTTCGACCGGGCCGATCGGAGCTTGATCCATTCGCTACGGATGGCGTCGGTCATCGTCCGGCCTCGATCTCGCCATCGACCTGAGTAGTTGGCGGCGATGGCGGCGGCAACGTTCCCGGCGGCCGTTGGCCCGTCGACCGAGGTGGTTCCGATTCGGGCGACGCCGGCATCGGTGGCCCCTCGGCCCGGTACTCCTGCGTCGAACGGGTCAGCTCGAGGAAGGCATCCTCCAACGATCCGCTCTGCGGGCTGAGTTCGTGCAGCACGACGCCGTGTTTGGCGGCCAGTTCGCCGAGTTCGGCCGACGTTGCGCCGCGCACCTCGACGGCATCGCCCGAGATGGTCACCATCGCGCCCTCTGCTCGGACCAGATCACCGAATCGCCCCGCTTGCGGACTGCGTACCGTCACCCACCGGTCGGCGTAGCGCTCGATGAACGACTCCGACGAGCCCTCCTCGATCAGCCGGCCCTGGCCGATGACAACCAGGTGATCCGCCATCAATGCCATCTCGGACAACAGGTGGCTCGACACGAAGATCGCCCGACCCTGGCGGGCGAGATACGACAGGAAGTCGCGGATCCAGCGGATGCCCTCCGGGTCGAGTCCGTTGGCCGGCTCGTCGAGGATCAGCACCTGCGGATCGCCGAGCAGGGCAGCCGCCAATCCGAGCCGCTGGCGCATGCCCAATGAATAGGCCTTGGGCCGCATTCCCGCCACGTCGGTGAGTCCGACCATGGCGAGGACCTCATCAATGCGGCCGACGGGGATTCGGTTCGACGCGGCGATCCCCAGTAGATGCAGACGCGCCTTACGCGTCGGGTGGAGATACGACGCGTCGAGTAACGTACCGACCTCGCGAAGTGGTCGATCGATGGCGCGGTATGTCCGACCGTCGAAGAGGGTTTCGCCGGCGTCCGGACGATCGAGACCGACCATGCAACGCATGGTGGTGCTCTTGCCCGAGCCGTTGGGCCCTAGAAATCCGGTCACCCGACCGGGCTGAACGACGAAATCGAGCCCCCCGACGGCAACCTTCGACCCGTACCGCTTGGTAAGTCCCGAGACCTGTATCACGTTTCGAACCTACTTCGATGCGTTGGGTTGTCGTGAACACTCCGCGAACCCGCTACCGTATCGCATAGAGTGCTCGTCAACCGCTACGAGTAATATTTCGAAATCCCATCGGAAATAACAACCTAGGGCGTCGGACGGTCTGGCCCCAGAAAGAAGGCTGCCGTGCGTGTGCTGGTCACCGGTGCTTCCGGCTTTGTCGGTGCTCACGTCGTTCAGCTTCTCTGCGAGGCCGGGCACGATG
>JANMJD010000405.1:0-17072 GCA_031371195.1 Actinomycetes bacterium
CCGACGATCGCGTTGGTGCTGGCACCGCCCATCCTGTTGCCCGCTCCGGCCAACGGGGCGCGTGCTCCGTTGACCTTTGTCAGTCAGGGCACCACCGTCACCGCCGACGGCAGCTTCTCGATCGTCGTGCAGCCTCCCGCCGACGTGGCCGCCGACGCCGTTCTGCGGATCGCCTCCCATGAACCCGTGACCACTCGCCAGCAGGTTCGGGCCTCGATCGGCGGCAAGCCGACGGCCCTGCTCGATCAGTTGGACATCCCGCTCGCCGCCATCCCCCGCACGCCCGAGGGCGCATTGGCGGTCACCGTCGCCACCGAGAGCATGGATGTCGACGCGACGCGGTTGCAGATCCGCTCGGCCGGCTTCTACCCGTTGACGCTCGAACTGGTCGAGGGGGACCAGACCTCCGAAGCGTTGACCACCTTCGTCGAGCGGCTCGGCGATCCCGCGGCCGGAGACCCGCGAATCGTCCCGCTGGCGGTGGGTTTCGCGGCCGGGGTCAACGCCCCGCCGACCTTGCAGACCGATGGCTCGACCGTGATCAGGGCAACGACACGCGCCGATCTCGCGGCACTGGCCACCCTGCTCGAACAGGCGACGACGGACATCGCCGTATCACTGCGACCCGAGTTGGTCGATGGACTCGCCCGGTCGACCGACCCGGTCGACACGGCACTGCTCGCCCGGCTGTCGGCGGCGCTGGCGACCCGGCATCAGCTCCTGTCGGAGCCCTATGTCGGGGTGTCGCCCAGCTTCGCCGTGGCCGGAAGCCAGACCAAGTTGTTCGCCGACGAGTTGCGCCGCGGCGAGGACGTGCTGAGTGCCCGGCTGGGCGGAGTCGACACCGACCGTGCCACATGGTTCGTCACCGAGCCGATCGATGCCGCCGGGCTCAACCTGCTGCGCGAGTTGGGTGTCCGCCGCCTGATCATCGACGCATCGATGCTTCCCGTCGACGAGACCGTCGCCGCCCAGGGCATCGACGGACGCCTACGCGCCGTGGACGTGGCATCGAGCGACCGCATACCGGTGCTGATCAGCGATCCCTTCCTCCAACAGATCCTGGCCGCCCCGACCGACAACCCGGCCCTGCTGGCTCACCAACTGCTCGCCGACATGACCGGGTTGCAACTCGAGGCATCCACCGCGGCGATCAACGGGCCCGCGACCCGGGCCGTGATGTTCACCATCAGCGACCCGTCGACGGTCAATCTCGAGTTGATCCACGCCGTCATGAGTTCGATCGCCGACTATCCCCGCCTGAAGCCCGCCGGCGGCCTCGACGTGGCCAGCAGCCTCGATCGGGCCACCGGCGACATCGCGGTACGCACCGTCGAATTGCCCGCGCCCGATATCGGTGACGCCACCGCGCTGTCGTTCTCGATCGGGCGGATCACCGACGGCCTGACCAGCACCCAGTCGATTCTGCCCACCGACGACACGCGCCCGACCAGATGGCGGCGCCTGCTCGAACTGATCGCCGACCAGGACCTGACCACCGGTCAACGAGACGGATACGTCGCCCAACTCGACGGCGAGATGGGTGACATCCGCTCGAGCATCGACATCAAGAACGACGCCGGAACGATCAGCCTCGGCGGGCAGCGGAGCAAGATCCCGCTGGTCATCACCAACTCGTCGACCACACCGCTGAGGGTGCAGGTCCGCTTCTCCAGTTCGAAGCTGGACTTCCCCGACAATGGTCAGATCGTCGAGATCGACGCCGCGGAGAAACTGCTGGAGATCCCCGTGCGGGTGAAGTCGTCGGGCCGGTTCACGGTGACGGTCGAGATCTTCACCGCCGACGGCCTGCAGGTGCTGGTCGGACCGACGGCGATCAGCGCCCAGGCCACGATCCTCACCGGCCTGGCCCAGGTGGTCACCGGGGCATTCGCCCTGATCCTGGCCACCTGGTGGTTACAGCATGTGCGGGTCGCCCGCCGGCGCCGACTCGCCGCGACCGCCGAGTCATTGGGGCATCACCCGAGCAACGGCGGGTCCGAATCCGACGGTCCGGCCGATCCGCCCGCTGGCGGGCCCGACGACGCCACGGTCGTGCAGTAACCTCGATCACTCGTGTTCAGCAATCCTCGGGAGCCTCACTGATGACCATTCGCATAGTGACCGATAGCGCTTGCGATCTTCCCGAGGCGGTGGCCCGCGAGTTGGGTATCGAGATCGTGCCGTTGACGATCCGATTCGGTGACGAGGAGTTCGTCGACCGGCGCGACCTCACACCCAGCCAGTTCTGGGCGAAATGCGCCGCGTCGAGCACCCTTCCCTCGACGGCGGCCCCGGCCCCGGGGGAGTTTGAGGCGACGTACGGAGCCCTCGCCGACCAGGGCGCGTCGGGCATCGTGGTGATCAACATGTCACGGGAGTTGTCGGCGACCATTCAGAGCGCAGAGCTGGCCGCCCGCTCGTTCAGCCGCGTCCCGGTGTCGGTCGTCGATTCACGCACCGTCACACTCGGCCTGGGGACGATCGTGCGTGCTGCGGCCCGCATCGCCGCCGGTGGCGCCGATCTCGACACGGTGGCCGCGCAGGCCGCGGATCTGGCGGCACGGAGCAAGGTCTGGGGTGCGCTCGACACGCTCGAGAACCTGAAGAAGGGCGGCCGAATCGGTAACGCCCGGGCGATGCTCGCCTCGGTGCTGTCGATCAAGCCGATCATCGAGGTGCGCGACGGCAAGGTCGAGGAGGGTGGCAAGCAGCGCACGCGGTCCAAGGCCCTCGCATTCTTGATCGACAAGGTCCGCTCGTACGGCGAAGTCGACAATCTGGCGGTGTTGCACGCCGATTGCGCCGACGTCGATGCCTTCGTCGACAAGCTTTCCGGGGGCCGTCCCGACACCGTTCTGGTCGGTCAGATCGGCCCGGTGGTCGGCAGCCACGCCGGCGTCGGCACCATCGGCGTAGCCTTTACCACCAGGTAGCGAGCACTTTTGTCACCGCTCCGCTGAAGCAGCGCGACCTCGCGTCTCAACTTGAGATCGAGGGTGTCAAGGCCGCTCGGCCTGTGGGCGCTAGCGTCGTAGGTTGGTGGCTACTGTGATTCCTCCTCCGCCGCCGATCCTGGCGCAGCGTTACCGGCTGGACCGGCGCGTGGCGACGGGCGGAATGGCCGAGGTCTGGCTGGCGACCGACGAGCTTTTGACGCGCCAAGTGGCCGTCAAACTACTGAAACCCACACTGGCCGCCGATCCGGTGATCGCCGAACGGTTTCGCCGAGAGGCCGTCGCCGTGGCCCAACTCACCCACCCCAACGTGGTGGCCATCTACGACACCGTCGACGAGGGTGGCCGCCAGGCCGTCGTCATGCAGTACGTGCCGGGTCGAAGCCTGCGCCAACTCCTCGACGACGAGCGCAAGCTCAGTCCCGAGCGAACGATCCAGATCGGTGCCGCCGTCGCCGCAGCCCTTGGGGCCGCCCACGATGCCGGGCTCGTCCACCGCGACGTCAAGCCGGGCAACATCCTGATCACCCCCGAGGGGCGGGTGCTGCTCACCGACTTCGGCATTGCCAAGGCCGTCAGCGGCGAAGGTGATCTGACCAGCGACAACGTGATGATGGGCACGGCCAAGTACCTGTCGCCCGAGCAGGTGCGCGGCCGGCGGCTCGATGGGCGGGCCGACCTGTATTCGCTGGGCCTGGTGCTCTACGAATGTCTGGCCGGGCGCGTGCCGTTTCAGGCCGACACCGACGCGGCCACCGCGCTTGCCCGGCTGCAGCGCGACCCGACGCCATTGCTCCGGCTCCGGCCCACCCTGCCGGCGGGGTTGGTGGAGCTGATCCACCGCCTGTTGGCCCGCAATCCCGACGACCGACCGGCCTCGTCTCCGGCCGTGCAGGCCACCCTCGAGCGGATTCTCACCCACGCCAATGCCATCGACGAGACCGGCGCCATGCCGCCACCGGTCCCGGTCCTGCCGATACCGCCGCGCGCAGCCACCGGGGCAGCCATCGGGGCGCCCGCCGGGCCGCTGACACCCGGCCGGGGCGCCCCGCGCACTGGTCCCGACTCCCCGCCGACGGGACGTCCGATCCAGCCTGGCCCCGCCTCAGGGGCCACGCCACCGCGTGACCCGTTGCTCTCCGGCCGCGTTCCCCAGGTTCGCCCGGTGACACCATCGCGTGGAACACCGCTGGTCAAAGGCCCACCCCAGGGCAGTGGGGTCGGTACCGGACGAGCGGCGACACGACCGACCACGGGAGCGCCGGCCCGGCCGCGCGACCCGACACCGCCCTCGTCGGCGATGCACGGTCGGCCGGCTCGTCAGTTCCAGCAACGCTGGGGGCCATCGATGGTGATCGTCGGCGGCCTGCTGGTCGTCGCCCTGGTGCTCGGGGTGATCCTGCTCAACAGCATCGGCTCCGACCCCAACCCGCCGGCCGACGCCACGGCGACGACTGCGCCGCCGTCGACCACGGCTGCGGCGGCGAGCACCGTCAACGACGGCATCCCCGCGACGATCAACGCCGACGCCGTCACGTCGTTCGATCCCAAGGGTGATCCGCCCGACGAGTTCAACGAACTCCTTCCGGTGTTGTTCGACGGATCCGAAAGCACCACGTGGCACACCGAGTGCTATCTCGACCAGTACATGGGTGTGAAGGGTGGCGTGGGCATCGTGCTCCCCTTGAGCAAGCCGGGTACCGGGTCGTTGACCGTCACATTCGCGGCCAAGCCATGGAGCGCGAAGGTCTACTTCTCCGACGCGATTCCGGCGTCGATCGACGGATGGGGTTCACCGGTCGACCAGGCGTACAGCAAAACCGAACTCACCGGCGTCTTCAGGCTCGGTGCCGCCGAGCACAGCTATGCCCTGCTGTGGCTCGGAACGCTGTCGCGCGACAACGGCTGCTCCCCCGACCATCCGTGGCAGGGCGCGATCGCCGAGATCGCCTTCGCCCCCGGACCGGGGGTCTGACGTGGTGGCCGATCTGGCCGCCGTCGGGCGGGGATCGCGCTGATGGAACGCAGCGACCTCGATCTGGTCACCGCGGCCCAGGGTGGCGATCGGGGCGCGCTCGACCAGTTGCTGCGCCGTCATCACCCCCGCATCGTCGCCGTCTGTCGCCGGTTGACCGGCAACGACGCCGACGCCAACGACGCGGCCCAGGAAGCGTTGCTGAGCATCGTGCGTGGCCTGGCCCGCTACGACTCGCGGGCCTCGTTCGGCACATGGGCCTATCGCATTGCCACCAATGCCAGCCTCGATGAGTTGCGGAGGCGCAAGCGCCGGCCGACCACCAGCCTGGATGCGGCGCAGGGCCGATGGGACGCGTCGGCCACCGGTCCGTCGGACAGCACGGTCGACGCTCGCATGACGGTGCAGGCCGCCCTGAGCGCGCTTCCCGACGAATTCCGAGCGGCCGTCGTGCTACGCGAGATCGCCGATTTGGACTATGCCGAGATCGCAGACGTGCTCGACATCCCGGTCGGTACCGTGAAATCCCGCATCGCCCGTGGCCGATCGTTGCTGGCGACGAGTCTCGGGAACAAAGACGCCCCCGGCGTGCGTCCAACTGACGAGCTGGAACGATGACCATGAACGCCGACGACTTCTCCCTCGACGAACTTGCGAGTGCGTACCTCGACAACGAGGTGACGCCCGACGAGCGCGTCCAGGCCGCAGCCGATCCGGCCGTCATCGCCCGCGTCGGCGAGTTCCGGTCGCTGAAATCGGTGCTGGCGGCCGACATGACCGATGAGCAGCCGTCGGTAGCAATCGGGGCCGACGACATGATCGCCCGGGCGATGGAACTGTTCGACGAGCAGCACTCCGACGAGCAGCACGCGATCGTCGGAAATGACCTACCCACCACGTCCTCGGTGATTGCCGGTGGCAGAGTGAGCCCGTTGCGCGGCCGGTCATTGAGGCGTTCGATTCCGTGGAGCGGTCTGGCCATCGCTGCCGCCGTGCTCGGCGGGGTGTTCCTCGTCGGGCGTCTGGCCAACGGACCGAAATCAGAGAGCAAGTCCGCCTCGGTGGCCGACTCCGCGGCGACCACCGCAGCAGCAGCAGCAGCCGACGCCGCATCCCAAGCCGCTCCGGCCGCCACCGACGCCGCGGCGGTGACCGAGGCCGCGACAGCAACCGATGCGGCGCCGAGCGCATTCCCCCAGTCCGTGCCGGTCACGATCGACTCGATCGGTGCGGCGGCGGCGATCGACAGTGCCTCCGGGGGGGCGCCGGCGACCGACGCGCCGGCCGCGACCGATGCAGCAGCCGCCACGGAGGCGGCGGCCCCGGCGACCACCGTGGTGTCGTTCACCGCCGAGGAGCAGATCAGGGCGTATGTGGCCGCATCGGTCGGTGCGGATCGATCGCGCCTCTCGGTCGTTCCACCGGCGAACTGCCAGCTCAACGGCATCGCCGTCGAGGCTGTCACCTGGCAGGGCGTTCCGGGGATCCTCGTCCTGTCGCCCGACGCCGACGCTCCGACGAGGGCCGAGGTCGTCGACTCGGCATGCACCGTCCTGGTCGGCATCACCATCGGGACGTAGGCGCCGAACTGCGAGCGTCGACCCGTGCCCCGGTCGACCCGTGCCCCGGTCGACGCATGCCCAGTCGACGCGTGCCCCGGTCGATGTCTGCTCGGTCGACGCGTGCAAGGTCGACGCCTGCTCGGGTGGCCGCCTCACGATGCCCGCAGTAAGGTTGCAGGTCATGGCCCTGAACCCGATCGGCAACCCGAACTTCGCCAAGGATGCCGCCGACACCATCGAGCGGCTGGTCGGTACCGTTCGCGACAAGACCACCAAGCCGCTGATCACCGCGGCCCGGGGCATCGTATTCGGGCTGCTCGCCGCCTTCGCCGGTCTGGTCGCCGTGATCCTGCTCATCGTTGTCGCCACCCGTTGCGTGCAGATGCTGTGGGCGCTGCCGTTCGACCACGATTCGAGCGTCTGGCTGTCGTACGCCACCGTCGGCGGAATCTCGACGGTCGCCGGGTTGTTGTTGATGGCACGGCGCCATCCCAAGTCCGCCGACTGACTCTCCTCATTCATCTCATCGCGTTCGTTTTGCAAAGGGGTTTCCGCTATGGAACCGCGCCATGTCATCATCGTAGGATCAGGCCCGGCCGGCCTGACCGCCGCCATCTACGCCGCCCGCGCCAGCCTCCAACCGCTGATCATCGAGGGCGAGCCGTCGAGCACCAGCGATCAGCCGGGTGGGCAGCTGATGCTGACCACCGAGGTCGAGAACTTCCCGGGCTTTCCCGACGGGATCATGGGACCCGAGTTGATGATCAAGTTCCGTGAGCAGGCCCAGCGCTTCGGGGCCGAGTTCCTCACCGAGAAGGTCACCTCGGTCGATTTCTCCGGCCCGGTCCATACGGTGAACGTCCGCGACAAGCAGTTCAGCGCCCGCTCGATCATCGTCTCGACCGGTGCACAGTCGCTGATGCTCGGCCTCGAATCCGAAGCGCGCCTGCTAGGACACGGTTTATCGACCTGTGCGACCTGCGACGGCTTCTTCTTCCGAGGTCACGAGATTGCCGTCGTCGGTGGTGGCGATTCGGCGATCGAGGAGGCCACGTTCCTGACGAAGTTCGCCTCGAAGGTCACCCTGATCCATCGCCGTGACACCCTGCGGGCCTCGAAGATCATGCAGGAGCGGGCGTTGAACAACCCGAAGATCGAGATGCTGTGGAACTCGACGGTGGTCGACCTGCTCGGCACCGATGCCCTCGAGGGCGCCGTGGTCGAGAACACCGTGACGGGCGAACGGTCACAGCTCGGAGTGACCGGGATGTTCGTCGCCATCGGCCACCGTCCGAACACCGACCTGTTCAAGGGGGTCCTCGACATGGAGGACAACGGCTATCTGATCACGCGTCCCGGGTCGACCTACACCAACGTCGACGGTGTGTTCGCCTGCGGCGATGTGCAGGACCATACCTATCGTCAGGCGATCACCGCGGCAGGCTCGGGGTGCATGGCCGCCATCGACTGCGAACGCTGGCTCGAAGCCGCCGAGTAGGCGACGCACCACCCGAACCCGCGCGAGCGTCCACGCCGCCAGGCGTAGCTCGCCGGGAGCCAGCGGCCAAAGAGAGCGCCAGCGAACGGCGGCCAGTGGCGACCCACCAATAGGGAATGGGTTCGGTGTCGGGGCGGTTGACCTCGGTAGGCTGAATTTCCTGATCGAAAGGATCAAAAAACCGTGGCTGACGGCATTGTGACGCTTTCTTCATCCACCTTCGACGAGACGGTTGGCGCCTCTGCCACGCCGATCATCGTCGACTTCTGGGCCGAGTGGTGCGGCCCGTGTAAGACCATCGCGCCCATCCTGGCCGAGATAGCCGGTGAGAACGCCGACACCCTGACCGTTGCCAAGCTCAACGTCGACGACAACCCCGACCTGGCCATGCGCTACAACGTGATGAGCATCCCGACCCTGCTGGTCTTCGACGGCGGTGAGGTGCGCAAGCGTCTCGTCGGCGCCAAGAGCAAGGCCGCGCTGCTCGAGGAGCTCTCCGAATTTCTACCGGCCTCCCACTGAAGCCCGGTTCGCACGGTGACGCCGTGCGAGACCTCCAGCGCCGCCTCGGCACCGCCGGATATTATCCGGTCGGTGCCGAGGTCGGCTATTTTTGCGCGTCGACCGAATCAGCGGTCCGCTCGTTCCAGGCCTCCCGGGGCCTCTCCCCCACCGGCTGTTGTGATGAGGCGACCTGGGCCGCCGTGGTGGAGTCCAGTTGGACTCTGGGCGACCGACTGCTCACCCTCACCGCACCGTCGATGCGCGGCGACGACGTCGGCGCGCTGCAGATCGCTCTCGCTCATCTGGGATTTGATCCCGGCAAGGTCGACGGCATCTTCGGGGTGAACACGGAGCGGGCGCTGCGCCGCTTCCAGCGGGACTGCGGGCTGTCCGGTGATGGCGTGTGTGGACGTGACACGGTGAGAACCCTGGTGCGTCTCTCGCAGCAATCGGGCTCAGGGCCGGGTGTCGCGGTGGTGCGTGAACGTGAGTCGCTGATCTCGAACAAGCGTTCGCTACTGGACTGTCGGGTGGTCATCGGACAGTTCGGCGGACTCAGCGCGGTCGCCCGTCTGGCCTCGCGTCAACTCCGGTCGGCCGGGGCGATGGTCGTTCCGGTCGATGAGCCGGATGCGTCCACCCACGCTCAGACGGCGAACAGATTCCTGGCCGACGTGTATCTCGGACTCGATGCCCGATCGCTCGGTGGCGCCGAGATCAATTTCTACGCCGTCCCGTCGTTCGAGTCGGTGGCCGGACGAGCGCTGGCCGAGCGTCTCGGTGCGTCGCTGCGCACGCGCGGCATCGCTGACAGAGTGGCACTGGTGGGCCGGCGGCTGCCCGTCCTTCGGGAGACGCGGATGCCCGCCGTCCTGTGCACGATCGGTCCGGCCAGGTGGGTAAGCGAACAGGCCCCCTCGTTGGCCGGCGCCCTGGTCGATTCGGTGTGCGGATGGATCCACAGTCAACTGTAAATTGAGGGTTTATCCACATAATCCCCACACCTTGTGCAGAGCGTTAGGTCAAACGACCCACGCTCACCCACAGGTTCAGAGGCGTTCTGAGGCCTCGGTCATACGCCGGTAGATGCGTTCCAGGTCATCGAGGTCGGCGAACTCGATCGTCACCCGTCCCTTCTTCCCGGCCAATGCGACCTGTACCCGGGTGTCAAGGTGATCTGCGAGTAGTTCTTCCAACTCCAGCAGCCCGGGTGGACGCAACTTGGGTGTCGGATCGGACTCGCCGTCCCGGCGAGTCTCCCGAGCGATCGGCTGCAGTCCGTCGTCGCCGGGCTCGGTGACCACTGTCCCCGTTCGACCCTTTACGGCGTCCTCGATCGCCCGCACGGACCAGCTCTCGGCGACCGCTCGGCGAGCCAGCTGCTCCTGATAGGCCCGGTCGGTGGTTCCCAGCAGGGCACGGGCATGGCCAGCGCTGAGGCGTCCATCCGCAACCAGGTGTTGAATGGTGGGCGGCAACTGCATCAGGCGCAGCGTGTTCGTCACCGCGGAGCGACTCTTGCCCACCCTGGTTGCAACCTGATCGTGGGTCAGCCCGAAATCCTCGATGAGCTGCTGATATGCCGCAGCTTCCTCCAGCGCCGTGAGGTCCTGTCGATGCAGATTCTCCACCAAGGCCTGTTCGACCGACGCCATATCGTCGGTGACGCGAACGATGGCCGGAACGGTCATCAATCCGGCCCGACGGGCGGCGCGCCAGCGCCGTTCACCGGCCACCAGCTGATATCGGCCGTTCTCCCCCGCCGCCCGCAACAGAATCGGCTGGAGGACGCCGATCTCCCGTATCGAATCGGCGAGTTCCGCCAGTGACTCCTCGTCAAAGTAGACCCGTGGCTGATTCGGGTTGGGTTCGATCAACCCAACCTCGACATCCCGAAGGACGGCCCCTTCCGTTTCATCGATACGGTCGTTGGGAATCAGGGCTCCCAGTCCCCTACCCAGTCCTCCGGGTCGCGCCACCAGACACCTCCTTGGCCACTTCTCGATACGCCACAGCCCCGCGTGACGTGGGATCGAACAGAATGATCGGCTGCCCGAACGATGGCGCCTCGGACAGGCGGACCGTCCGAGGGACCACGGTCCTGCACACCTTTGGACCGAAATGCTCGCGGACCTCGTTGACCACCTGATCCGACAGCTTGGTACGAGCGTCGTACATCACGCAGACGATCGTGCTCACCTCGAGCGTCGGATTCAGGCTGCGCCGCACGAGGTCGACGTTACGCAGCAGTTGACCCAGGCCTTCCAGGGCGTAGTACTCGCATTGAATCGGCACGAGTACCTCGTTGGCCGCCGCCAGACCATTGACGGTGAGCAGACCGAGCGATGGGGGACAGTCGATGAGCACGAAGTCGTAGTCGTCCAGGACGGCCTCGATCGCCCGACGCAACCGGAGCTCGCGACTGAAGGCCGGCACGAGCTCGATCTCGGCACCCGCCAGATCGAGGCTGGCCGGTGCTACGAAGAGGTTCTTCACGTCGCCGGGCTCCACACAGTTCTCCAGGGGAGCCTCGCGCATGATGACGTCGTACATCGACGTCTCCAGGTTGCGATTGTCCAACCCGAGGCCGGTCGTGGCGTTTCCCTGCGGATCGAGATCGATGATCAGTGTTCGATACCCGATATCGGCCAGACATGCGCCCAGATTGATCGTGGTGGTGGTCTTGCCCACCCCACCTTTCTGGTTGGCGACCGCCATTACACGAGGAAGGGGCCGGGGAGGCGGCTTGGCGGCATCAGTGGCCGCCACGGGAGGGTCAGACATGGCCTCACCAGCCTAGCGTCCGAACCGGGGGACTCGAAGGGATGCTTCACCAGAGATAGGAGTGAACGCGACGCCTCTCCAGCGACTCCCACAACGCTACCTTAAACATCAGTCGTGTTGTTTCACGTGAAACCTCGACTCACCCTAAACATCATTGATGTTGTTTCACGTGAAACATCGACTAGAGGGTCGCGAAGTGCACAGCGGCTACACGCTCGCCTGGCAATGGCATGATCGTCACGTCGTATCCGGCCGCAGCGGTCGACAACGGCTCCAGCTCACCGCCGGGGGGTAGACTGACGACCAGCGTGCCCGGGGACCGCAGAAGACCAGCAGCACACCGCAGGGTCAACTCGGGGGGCCCGAACGCCCGCGCGGTGACCACGTCGTACTGAGCGATGTGGACGGGGGAGCGCAGCATCTGCTCTGTGTCCTCACCGGAGACGACGACCCGATCGAGCATTCCCAGTGCAGCGACTGCTCGACGAAGGAAGTCGCTTCGCTTGGCGCGACGCTCGACCAACAACAGGCGGAGATCAGGTCGATCGTGGGCGATGATCAGGCCCGGAAGACCGGCGCCGCTCCCTAAATCGACGACGTCCCTGGCATCCGGAGGGATGCCAGGGACGTATTGACGGGCATGGGCGAGTTCGGCCTCGACATCGGTCGGCCCGATGATGCCGACTCGCTGCGCTTCACGCAGCACCTTAATCAAATGATGATCAGGCATCCGCCGGGGTGATCACAACTCGACGGTTCGGATCGTCCCCTTCAGAACGACTGGATACACCGTCGAGAGTCGAGACCGTGTCGTGAATGACCTTGCGATCGGCCGATGGCATCGCCTCCAGGATGCGGGCTCGGCCCGACTCTTTGACCTGCTCAGCCTGCTGAATCGTGAATCGGGTCAGTGCCTCCCGGCGTCGCTCGCGATATCCGCCGATGTCGACCCGCAAGTGCGTCGTGTGGTCTCCGAGACGGCGCTGGCTGGCGACCCTAACGAGGTCCTGCACGGCGAGCAGGGTGTTGCCCTTCGGCCCGATGAGTAAGCCGAGATCGTCGCCGGTGACCAACAACTCGATATCTTCACCATCCCGGCGAACTTCGATGACTCCGTCGAGATCGAATGCGTCGAGCAGACCGTCCATGAACTTCGTGGCCTCGTCGCCGACAAGTTGTGGGTCGACGTCGATCCGTTCCGGCCGGTCACCACGCTCACCACGGTCGCGCCCTGCGCGACGCTCGCCACGATCATTGCGTCGTGCCGGTTGCCGCTCGTCCACCTTGGGAGCTACTGGCTTCTCTTGTGGCTCCGAGGCAGCGTCGGACGATGATTCGGCCTGGTTGGTCACGGTTTTCCCCTTCTTCGGCCGCCCACCGGTGCGGGGTGCGGCATCACGAACCTGATCTTCTCCCTCACCGGCGGGGCGGCGCTTGCGTTCCTTGCGCTCCGCCTTGGCCCTCACGGGTGTCGGACGAACCCGGGCGCGAACCTTGGCCTCGCCCCGCATGCGCCCGAACAACCCGCTTCGTGGTTCTTCCAAAATCTCGAACTCGGCATCGTCGGCGAGGACGCCGAGTTGCTCAAGGGCGGTTTCCTGTGCTTCTTCGACCGTACGACCGGTCGTGGTCACCCATTCCATGGTGTGTCGGGACTCCTTGTTGACGCCGCGGGCATCATTTCTTTTTGGGCTTCGGATGGCGTGAACCGGTCGGCTTGCCCTTGTCCGGCGTACCTGGACGATTCGAACGAGGATCGGCGGGCGTGGCCGCACCCTTGGGTGGAGTGACCGCCTTCGGATTCGCCGGCTTGACAGGCTGTTTCGCAGGTAGGGGGCGAGCCGGCTGCGGGCGCGATGGCTGGGGGCGCACCGGTGTCGTCTGCTCGCCTGCGGACTTCGGTGTCGGACGCGCCGGCTTCCCGCCGTTGTCAGACTTCCCATCCTTGTCGGATTTCGCCAGGTCACGAGCTGTTTTACTGGCATCGCCGGCCCGGGTTCCGAGCGAATTCTCACCCTTGTAGAACCGCTGCGTGATGTACTGGGCCTGGGCGATACGCAGGATCGTCTGGAACAGGTAGTAGATGACCAGACCCGTGGGAAAGAACAACTGGATCGGGGCAAATGCCACCGGCAGGTACTGCATCAGCTTCTGCTGGCCCTGCGACATCGTCGGGCTGACGTTGCGACTGGCGATCATCCGCTGCTGCACCCAATAGAGCACGCCGAGGACCATCACGAGCAGGGCGTAGATCAGACCCTTGCCGAAGCTCTCCTTCATCACGCTGATCGGAGTACGAGCGAGGTCCAGCCCCCAGGACAGCATTTCCTTCGAATTGTCGAGGGCTTTGAACAGCTCCGAGGACTTCTTGACGAACTTCGGTGCGAAGGTGCCATCAGGATCTCGATAGCGCGTCAAACCCCTCAGGAGCCGAAACATGCCGATGAACACCGGCATCTGGGCCAGCAGCGGGAGACACGACGCCAACGGATTGACCTTGTGCTCCTGGTAGAGCTTCATCATCTCGGAATTGAGCATCTGGCGGTCGCCCTTGTGCTCCTGCTGCAGCTTCTTCAGCTGCGGCTGTAGCAGCTGCATCTCGAGCATGCTCTTGGTCTGTTTGAGGTTGAGCGGCGTGAGGATGAGCATCACCGCCACCGTGATCAGGGCGATCGCCAAGCCGTAGCTGTGCACAAGCCCGTAGAACCAGTCGAGCGGCGCGGCAAAGAGCTTGGCGAGTGAGTCAAGAGACACTGGTCATCGGCTTCCTAGGAGAATGATCATGACTGGAGGAGTGCGCCGGCTCCGGGACCGGGTCATATCCCGAGGGACCGAACGGCCGACACCTCAGGAGACGTCTTACAGTGAGGTATCCACCGCGTAACGTGCCATGCGCAGTGAAGGCTTCCAGGGCATAGGTCGAGCATGACGGATGGAACCGACAGGGCGACGGGCGCCCTTCCATCGACCGCTGATACCAGCCGATCGACCGCAACGCAGCGCGCCGCATCACCGGGAAGACCTGGTCATCCGGTGGTGGAGGAGGGTTAACATTGCCGAAAGTTCCTGGTAGCTGGCATCAGCGGCCTCGGGACGAGCACCGAACAGGTACCAACCCGGACCGAATAGTCCGGGTTGCGCATCGAGCAACGCCCGAAGTCGTCGTCGCATTCGATTACGTACGACGGCCGAGCCGAATGCCCGGCCGAGTGCGAACGCAACATGCGGATGCGTGACGTCCGCGTCGACGACTGCGATGCACCACAACGGGCCCGACGAGAATCGTCGACCCCGCCGGCGCAGCAGTTCGAAGCCCGCCCGATCCCGAATTCGATGGATCAGGCCGACAGCCGAGCCCGGCCACGGTCGCGACGGGCCTTGAGAATGGCTCGACCGGCGCGTGTGCTCATGCGCTGACGGAAGCCGTGCTTCTTCGCACGACGACGATTGTTGGGCTGGAAGGTCCTCTTCACCCGTACCTCCTCGGAATAGCCCTGTCAGGGGGACAGGGCTCGGAAAGAACATGCAGCGGCCCGCCAAGACATCCGAGAAGGACATCTAGGCGGATCGAATGACATGCCAGGCTACGGCGAGCGCCCGACGCGCGACAACTACGACGCCAGACTCGACCTTCCAGCGGGCCATCCGCCGTCGCTGATGGCACCTCGTCGTTTGGCGGGGGGAGGGGGCGGAGCTGGTAGCGTCCCTGATCCCAGAGGGGCCGTCGACTTTTCCACATCTGTGGATACAGCTGTGGACAGTCGATGACGTTGGCACGCGGAGGTGCAGGTGAGCGACTACGAGCAGCTGTGGACAGCGGCCGCACAGCTGCTGCGGGCCCAGGTTTCCGAAGCGGTGTGGTTGTCGACGTTCAACGATGCGTCAGCCTATGAGGGCGACGACAACGCCCTGAGTATCGCCGTTCCGAGCAATCACGTCCGCGAAAAGATTCTCACCCGATATCTTCCGCTGGTCCGCGATGCCCTCGATGAAATCGGTGGAGGAAACCTCGCCCTGCACGTCGAAGTACGGGCCGGTGTCGATGATTTCGACCGCGACGGACACGACATCCACCCGATGAACCCCACGGCCTTCGACCATGCCCGGTCCCAGCAGCGACCGATGCAGAGCCCCGCCGACGGCATGAATCCTCGCTACACCTTCGAGACCTTCGTCAAGGGAGCCTCCAACCAGTTCGCCCTGGCCGCCGCACTTCGGGTCGCCGAGACCCCGGCGCGCTCGTACAACCCGCTGTTCATCTACGGCTCCGCCGGGTTGGGCAAGACCCACCTACTGCACGCCATCGGCCACTACGTCAACCAGAACTACGCCCACTACGTGGTCCGGTACGTCTCGACCGAGACGTTTCTGAACGAGTACGTCGACGCCATCCGCACGAACACCACCGCCGCGTTCAAGCGCCGCTACCGCGACATCGACGTGCTGCTGATCGACGACATCCAGTTCATGGAAGGCAAGGAAGGGCTCCAGGAGGAGTTCTTCCACACGTTCAACTCCCTGCATGGGGCCAACAAGCAGATCGTCATCTCGTCGGACCGCATGCCCGACAACATCCCCACGCTGGAAGAACGCCTCCGCGGCCGGTTCAAATGGGGTTTGATCACCGACATTCAGCCGCCGGAGATGGAGACCCGCCTCGCCATCCTGCGCAACAAGGCCGAACGCGATATGACCCAGTTGCCGTCGGATGTACTCGAGTTCATCGCCACCCACATCACCCCCAACATCCGCGAACTCGAGGGTGCGCTCATCCGGGTCAGTGCGTACGCCTCGTTGAACCGGGTGCCGATCACGGTTGCCAAGGCCCAGGAGCTGCTCGGCGATCTGCTGTCCGACAGCCCAGGACGCGTGCGCACCGGTCCCGAACTGCTCAACGACATTGCCGACATGCTCGGCTACACCGTCGAATCGTTGAAGGGCAAGAGCCGCCAGCGTCCTCTGGTCACCGCCCGCCAGATCGCCATGTACATCTTCCGCGACGTGACCGACCTTTCGTACCCGGCCATCGCCCGCGAATTCGGTGGCCGCGACCACACCACGGTGATCCACGCGGTCGACAAGATCCAGCGGTTGATGAAGGAACGCAAGCAGATCTACGACCAGGTGACCGACGTGATCCAACGGCTCAAACGAGGATGACGAACGGTGGGCAAGGTTGTGGACGCCGGTGGGGACGCCAATGAACAACTTCGTACTTATCCCCCGCGCCTTCGCTCCAGCGGCTCGCGCGTGGGATTCTGTGGACAAGTGCGCGCGACGCCGCATGGCCCGTGAGCAGGTCGAACATCAAGATGTCCACAATCCACAGGACTTATTAACTCTATTAGTTGAAGATGCCCGAACAAGGGGAGTGACAACGCTGTGAAATTCCGATGCGAACGTGACGTTCTGGCCGATGCCTTGGCAACCGCTGGTCGGGCCGCGACCGGCCGTACCGGCAGCCTGCCGGTACTCTCGGGCCTGCGCTTCGCGCTGGTCGGCGACCAGTTGACCATCACTGGCAGCGACCTCGATCTGACGATCGAGCTGACCATCGCCGTTGGTGGCGAGGAGGACGGCACGACCGTCGTCCCCGCCCGTCTGACCAGTGACATCGTGCGGTCGCTCGGTGATCCGAAAGTCGAGTTCGTCGTCGGGGCCGAGGAGGTCACGATCACCGCCGGACGCTCGCAGTTCTCGGTACGGCCGATGTCGGTCGACGACTATCCGCGCCTGCCGAGCCCGGCGGCCAACGCCGTGACCCTGCCGGCGGCCGAGTTCGGCGAGGCGCT
>JANMJD010000454.1:0-4920 GCA_031371195.1 Actinomycetes bacterium
ATCACCACCCTTGTCGGAACGGGCGGTGTCGGGAAGACCCGGCTCGCCCTTCAGGTCTCCCATCTGGCGCGAGACCAGTTCCACGACGGGGTGTGGTTCGTCGACCTCGCTTCGGTTGCCAGCGCCGAGCGCGTCACCACCGCGGTCGCCGACTCGATCGGAGTGGCCGAGGAATCGGCGCAGCCCCTCATCACTTCGGTGCGACAGGCCCTGCACACCCGACAGATGCTCGTCGTGCTCGACAACTGTGAACACCTCTTCGACTCGGTGACTGCGCTGATCCGGGCGGTCTGCTCGGACCGGATGCCGACGAGCATTCTGGCGACATCGCAGCGCGGCCTCGGTGTCGCGGGCGAGCGGATCGAACTGATCACCCCACTTGATTGCGACGCCGTCGACGGTGCCGACCTCGACGACTCGCCGGCGGCCGGAATGTTCGTGCTGGCGGCCAAACGCGGCGATGCGAACTTCCAGGTCGGACCCGGCGATGCGGCGGTGATCGGGCAGATCTGCCGCCGCCTCGACGGTCTGCCCCTCGCCCTTGAGTTGGCGGCTGCCCGAGCACGGGTGATGAGCGTGGTCGAAATCGCCAAGCAACTCGAGACAAGCTTTGATCTCCTGCGCTCTCGCCATGGTGCTGAGCGTCACCGGACGATGTCGGCGGCGATCTCGTGGGGCATGAATCTGCTGTCGCCCGGGGATCGATCGCTGCTGGTCGACCTGTCCGTGTTCAACGGCGACTTCACGTGGGAGGGCGCGTCCGCCGTTTCGGGCCTCGACCGTTTCGATGTGGCCGACAGCCTCGAGGAATTGGCGCGACGGTCATTGCTCGTACGCCGCGGTGAGGGTCTGCGAATGCTGGTTCCGTTGCGGCTGTTCTGCCGGTCGGAGCTCGCCGCCGGCGGACGCGAATCCGACGTTCGGGCCCGCCACGCCACATGGGTCCGCGATTCGATTCCGGCCCCCTTCGACGACCCCGACCCGCAGGTGGTCGCCTCCCGGCTGGACCGGGTGATCAACACTTCGGAAGACATCGATGCCGCCCATCGCTGGCTCGTCGTCCACCGAATCGAGGACGCAGTCGGCATGTCGATGCTGCTCGCCGACGCCCACATCGCCCGGGCCCGCTACAGCGTTGCGCTGGATCGGTTCATGGACTGTGATCTCGACTCCACGCCCGTGGCGCTCCGCGTCGAGGTGCTGGGGTGGATGGCGGCATTCTCGTGGACGCTGGGGCGTTACGACGACGGCGACAAGGCGGCTCGGCGGGCGATCGCGATGGCCCACGAACACGGACTCTCGCTGCCGCCGATGGCCGCAGTGTTGCGATGCGCGTACTCCAGCGCGCAGGAGGCGGCGGAGTTGGCCCACACCTTGGAACATGAGATCCGCTGCGGTACGGGCGCCGCGGCGCGAGCCGACATGGCCCGACACTTTCCTGCGCTTGGCGTGGTCTTGGCAGTCGCCGGAGATCCGGCGCGTGGGGCTCGGATCTGCGATGAGGGAGTGGCCGAGGCCCGACGAGTCGGGGTCCTCCTGCTGGTGAACGGGCTGGGAAATCGGATCATGATCCAACCCGGCTCCGATGAGGTGGCGGAGATGACGATCGAGGTGGTCGATCTGGCTCGGACGATCGGGCGGAGATGGACCCTCGCCCAGGCCTATGCGGCGATCGCTCACCGGGCCAGACGGCAGGGGGACATCGTCGGCTTTCTTACAGGTGTCGGACACTTCGCCGAGTTGGTGCTCGACGAGGATCCGGTGCAGGTCGTCCAGATGCTCCACTGGGTACCCAAGGCCGTTGTGACCCGTTTTCCGAGGGAAACGGCGGTGATGACGGCGGCGCTCGAAGCGTTGGGGGAGAAGGAGCACTACATCGGCGCCGAGAAGGAGCGGGCTCGACGAACCATGCTGCGCGAGCAACTGGTGACGGTGCTGGGGGACATCGAGCTCGAGCGAGCCTGGTCGGAGGGCTCCCGGCTCGGACTCGCGCAAGTGCTCGACCGGCTTCGCTGGATGGCCGACGCCTACTCACCCTGAGGCGGCCAACGCCGAGCGGTGGTCGAGGGTCGCGCTCAGCACTGCTCGGCGGGTTCAAGGAGCTCGGCAACGAGTGCTCGAACTCGTTGGTCGATCTCATCGCGGATCGGTCGGATGGCGTCGATGCCTTGGCCGGCCGGGTCGTCAAGCTTCCAGTCGAGGTAGCGTTTGCCGGGGTAGAACGGGCATTCGTCACCGCAGCCCATGGTGATGACGACATCGGATGCTTGGACGGCGGCGTCGGTGAGCTTCTTTGGTGTGGCGCCGCTGGCGTGGAGGTCGATGCCGATCTCGCGCATGGCATCGACGACGGCGGGGTTGATCGTGTCGGCGGGGGCGGTGCCGGCGGAGCGCACGATGATCTGGTCGCCGGCGCGGTGGGCGAGAAGTGCGGCGGCCATCTGTGATCGGCCGGCGTTGTGGACGCAGACGAAGAGGACTTCAGGGACGCGAGTGTCAGGCAGTGGCCTGCTCGACGGGGATGGGTAGATGAAGCGGATCAGGGCGTAGGCGAGCAGTGCGCCGACGAGTTGCATGGCGATGAACATCGGCGCGGACGATGGTTTGATCCCGGCGAAGCTGTCGGAGAGCATGCGGGCGATGGTGACGGCGGGGTTGGCGAAACTGGTCGAGGAAGTGAACCAGTAGGCGCCGCCGATCCATGCGCCGACGGCGAACGGTACGACGGAGGCGCGGCCGGTGCGAACGCAGCCGTGGATCACGAGCAACAGCCCGATCGTGGCGACGACCTCGGAGAGCCAGAGCGCCCCGGAGGATCGGGTGTGGGTGGAGATGTTGATCGGGTCGAGGTCGAACATCACGTTCGCGATCACGGACCCGATGCAGCCACCAATGGTTTGGGCGATGGTGTACAGGATCGCGTCGCGGGTGGAGATGGTGCCGAACAGCCGATCGACGAGGGTGACGACGGGGTTGAAGTGGGCGCCGGAGACGGAGCCGAACATCAGGATCAGGCCGACGAGGGCGCCGGCGGTGGCGAAGGCGTTCTCGAGGAGTTGGATGCCGATGTCGGCGGGGGACAGGCGTGAGGCCATGATCCCCGACCCGATGACCGCGATGATCAACAGCGCTGTGCCGACGGCTTCGGCGAAGAGTCGGCGGGCGAGGGCGAGGTGGAATTCACCGGTGCCGGTCTCGGGGAGGTCCTCGAGTTCGGTCATGATGCGACTCCCCCGACGAACGTGGTGATCCGTTGGTCGATCTCGTGGAGGGCGTCGTCGAACGCGGCCTTCGTGTTGACGGCGACTGGGTCGGGGATCGACCAGTGCAGCCACGACGCTGGTGGTTCGAGTTCTTCATGCGCCCGGTCGCAGACGGTGACGACAAGGTCCGTTGTCGCAGCGAGTTGGTCGAGATGGCGTGGTCCGGTATCGGCGAGCGTGAGGTGTGCGCGACGCGCAGCCTGGACTGCTCCGGGGTGGATCCGCCCGGCGGGGTGTGTGCCGGCGGACAGCGCGGGTTGCCCGGTTCGCGCGGTCCACAGTGCTGCTGCCAGTTGGGACCGGGCCGAGTTTCGGGTGCAGACGAACAGCGCAGACGTGGCGTTGGTCAGTTGGGCTGGAGTGAGTGCTGCGAATGCGGGTTCGAGGTGGACGTAGCGGCGACGGCCGTCCCCGGAGGAGCGGTGGCGAGAGATCAGACCAACGCGTTCGAGGACGTCGAGGTGGTGGGCGAGAAGATTCGAGGGCAAGTCGACGATGGCCTGCAGCTCGATCGGCGCCCGGTCGGATCGGGAGAGTTCGTCGACTATTGCGAGTCGGACGGGTTCTCCGAGAGCTGCGAACCGCTCGGCACGCATCACGACATCCTCATCGATGGCCACAGCATCCATGGCCATAGCATGGTGACTCAAACATCATTGAGTCAAGAACTGTTGAGTGAAGCTCGGTACGAATGCCGGCGGACTGCCCGCCGGCACCCGTTGAGGCCGGTGGTTCAGCAGCACACCGACTTGGTGGCCGGCACAGTCTCGAGCGCCGACTCGGAGCCAGTTGCCCAGCCGTCGGTCTTGTCGGTGATGCCGCAGGCCATCGCCGATGCGTCGGCCTTGACGTAGTAGATCTCCCAGTCGTTCTCGGGTCCCTTGACCCAGGTCTTGTCCTGGACGGCGAAGCAGCACGAGACGTCTTCTTGGATCTCCTGCTCCATGCCGAGGTCGTTGGCGCGGGCGACCATCGCGCCAACCGCTTCGACGTTTTCGACTTCCACACCGATGTGGTTGAGCGAGCCGGGCTCGCCCATGCCGGTGAACAGGATCAGCTTGAGCGGGGGATCGGAGATCGCGAAGTTGGCGTAGCCTTCGCGGATTTTTGCGGGCTCGGTGCCGAACAGCTTGGTGTAGAACGCGATCGAGGCGTCGAGGTCGGCCACGTTGAGAGCGAGTTGAACACGAGACATGAGTTGTCCTCCTGAGATTCGAGCGCCATTAGATTGACATTCGTCGATGTGGTGAACCTACCATCGAATCGACGATTGTCAATGGACTTCTTCGATCATTGTCGATACAGTTGGGGAATGGCAAGCCGCAAGACCGTCACGCTCGATCCGATCGCCTGCTGTTCACCCGTGCGGACCGATGTCCTCGACGAGACGCGGGCCGCGTTGTTGGCAAGTTCGTTCGCGGCGCTCGCCGATCCGATCCGGTTGCGGCTGCTCAGTCACATTGCATCCGCCGGCGGTGAAGAGGTCTGTGCGTGTGATCTGACCGAGGTGTCCGGGCGATCGCAGCCGACGGTCAGCCATCACATGAAGATCCTC
Organism: Actinomycetes bacterium; assembly: GCA_031371195.1. GTDB lineage: Bacteria > Actinomycetota > Acidimicrobiia > Acidimicrobiales > Ilumatobacteraceae > JANMJD01. The sequence continues at coordinate 4,819 of JANMJD010000454.1, forward strand.
TTCGACGCCGGCCTGATCGAGCGTGAGAAGCGTGGGCTGTGGGTCTGGTACCGGCTGGTGCCGTCACGCCTCGACGCGCTCCGCTCGGTGCTCGGCTGACCG
>JANMJD010000490.1:0-2882 GCA_031371195.1 Actinomycetes bacterium
GTGGTGGCCCGACTTGGCCGTGCCGGTCTCCTTGTCGATGCCGATGAACAGTGGAAACTCGGTGACCCACACATAGCGGTACGGGCCCTGGTGTACGGGCGGGCGGGCGGCCGAGGTCGTTGCGCAGCTGGCCGAGCACCTCGCAGGTGGTCATCCACTCGTCCGCGACGATCAGCAACAGGTCGCCGGGCTGGGCGTCCAGGCGGTCGCCAAGGGCCGCTGCTTCATCAGCAGACAGGAACTTGGCGACCGGTGACTCCAAGGTGCCATCGGCGGCGACCTTGAGCCACACCAGGCCCTTGGCGCCGAGCTTCTTGGCGCGATCGGTGAGCGCGTCGAGCTTGTTGCGACCCATCTCCTCGGCCTTGCCAGGGGCGCGGATGCCCTTGATCGAGCCGGCCGTCGAGAACGCCTTGAACTCGGTCGCGGCGAATACATCGGTGAGCTCGGCCAGCGTCATGCCAAAGCGCAGGTCGGGCTTGTCGACGCCGTAGACGTCGATCGCGGTGTGCCAGGTCATCTGCTCGATCGGGTCGGGGCGCTCCCCGGTGATCGCCTCGGCCGCGGCCAGCACGGCATGGCCGATCGCTTCGAGCACGTCGTCCTGCGTGGCGAACGACATCTCGGCGTCGAGCTGCATGAACTCGTACTGGCGGTCGGCGCGCAGGTCCTCGTCGCGCAGGCAGCGGGCGATCTGGTAGTAGCGGTCGACGCCGGCCACCATCAACAATTGCTTGAACAGCTGCGGTGACTGCGGGAGCGCGTAGAACGAGCCGGGCGCCTGACGGGACGGCACGAGGAACTCACGGGCGCCCTCGGGCGTGGAGGGCACGAGCATCGGGGTCTCGACCTCGACGAAGCCCTGCTCCTCCATCGCCCGGCGGCACGCCGAGTTGACCGCGGCGCGAATTCGCAGGTTGCGCTGCATACGCTCGCGGCGGATGTCGATGTAGCGGTACTGCAGGCGGGTCGTTTCGGCCACGTCGTCGGCCCGGGCGTCCACCGGGAACGGCGGCGTCTCGGACGTGTTGAGCACCTCGACGACGCAGTCCTGCACTTCCACCGTGCCCGTGGCCATCTTGGGGTTGACCGTGCCCTCGGGGCGGGCCTGCACCGTGCCCGTGATGCGTACGACATACTCGCCGCGCACGTCGATGGCGTTGTCGACGACACACTGCACCAGGCCGGTGTGATCGCGCAGGTCGACGAAGGCCAGCGCCGTGCCGTGCTCGCGCCGGCGGGCCACCCAGCCGCACAGGCTGACGGTGCGGCCGATATGGGCGTCGCCGATGGCGCCGCAGTAGTCGGATCTCATACTCATGTCACAGGTGCTTTCTGATGGAATCGACCAACTCGTCGAGCGGCACGGTCGTCTGTTCACGGGTTTCGGCGCGCAATGGGCGGATGACCGCCGTGCCCGCCTCGAGTTCATTGGAACCGATGATGACCGCCACGGCCGCTCCGGAGCGGTCGGCGACCTTCATCTGACTCTTCATCGAGCGGTTCTCGTACGCCCGGTCGGCGCGGATGCCCGCCGCCCGCAAGCGATCGGTGAGCGTCAACGCCGAAAGTCCGCCGACCGTGTCGATGACGAACACGTCGACATCGGTGGGCGGGGGCGGGAAGCATCCCTCGTCGTCACAGGCGATCAGGATGCGATCGAGCCCGAGAGCGAATCCGACGCCGGGCGTCGGCCTGCCGCCAAGAGACTCGACCAGGCCGTCGTACCGGCCGCCACCGCCGAGGGCGTTCTGGGCCGAGTCGAGAGTGCCGCCCTGGAACTCGAAGGTGGTGCGCCGGTAGTAGTCGAGTCCGCGGACGAGCCTGGGGTCGATCGTGTACGGAATGGCCAGCGTGTCGAGGCCGGTGAGCACTGCGGCATGGTGGGCGGCGGCGCCTTCGCTGTAGAAGTCGGCGATCCGCGGCGCGTCGGCGATCACTCCGGCGTCGGCCGGCCGTTTCGAGTCAAGTACCCGCAACGGGTTCTTGGCCAGCGTGACCAGGCTCTCCGGGGTGAGTTCACCGCGTCGGGCGTCGAAGTGCGTCTCGAGGGCCGCCACGTACGCGGCGCGGTCGGCGGGCTCACCCAACGAGTTGAGCAGCAATGTCACACGACGCAGGCCGAGGGCTTCGTAGAACCGCCAGCCAAGGGCGATGATCTCGACATCGAGGTACGGATCGTCGGCGCCGAGCACCTCGATGCCGACCTGGTCGAACTGGCGGTAGCGGCCACGCTGGGGCTTCTCGTAGCGGAACTGTGATCCGGTGTACCACACCTTCCACGGCACGGCCGGCTGATGCTGGACGAACGCCCGGCAGACCGAGGCGGTGAGCTCCGGGCGCAGCGCCATGTGCCGGCCGCCCTTGTCGACGAAGTCGTACATCTCCTTGGTGACCACGTCGGTGGCTTCGCCGACCCGCATGAAGACACCGATGTCTTCGAGGAGTGGTGAGATCACCTGGCCGTAGCCCGCCGATTCGACGACGTCGGCGAACACCTCGACGAACCTGCGCCATCGGGCCGACTCCGGAGCCAGAATGTCGCGCATTCCGGGGCTGGTCTGGAACTCGGGCACGTCGGGTGAGGCTATCGGTCCAGGCAGGCCGCTCCCCTGAACATTTCGTCCTGAACGGTCGATTGGTGACCGATCGTGGCGGGGACTGAGCGTTCGCGCCTCGCCTACGACGCGGGGGACGACATGATCACGTCGTAGACACCGCCGATGGCCCGCAAGGTTCGAACGACCACGTCGAGATGATCGGGAGAGGCGATCTCGAACTCGAAATGCATCCGAGCCACACCCGCGTCGGTCTTGGTCGACGAGCTGACGATGTTGACGTAGCCGACCGATAGGGCGATCGTCACGTCACGCAGCAGGCCC
>JANMJD010000508.1:0-2883 GCA_031371195.1 Actinomycetes bacterium
GGTGAAGCGAACCCAACAGGGTGAGGCGACCAAAGAGGAGTTGGTGGCGTGGGCTCGCCAGCATTATCACGGGGTGACATACCACACTCGTCGGATCCTGGCAGCGTGGGTCACTCGCATTCCCTACGAAATGACCGACGGTGTGATCGACAACATCGCCGAGGAGGTGTTGGGCACGACGTCGAAGTCGGGCTTCGGTCACCTCCACTGGTTGTTCGAGTTCACTCGTTCGCTCGGTGCCCCAGATGAGGTGATCACCGAAGCGGCACCCAACGTCGATGCGATGGCGAGCAGCAGCTTCCTGTACTGCCTCGCTCAGCAACAGCCGTGGTACGAGCTGACGTTCGGCGGCATCCTCGGTATCGAGAACCAGATACCACCGGCGTACATCCGCATGGTCAAGGGCTTCAAGGAGCACTACACCGGCATCCTGCAGCCCGACGACTACGCCTTCCATACCATCCACATCACCGTCGACGAGGACCACGGCGGCCACGTCGGCGAGTTCGCCGATCAGTACCTCGACACCGACGAGAAGCGTCGCTCGGCCAAGGCCGCCTACCTCGCCGGCGCCGAGATCACCCGGCGCTGCTGGGACGCCTACGACGGCGCCACCTGGTAGCGCGTCGTATCGATTCCGAGGTTGCATTTTCACCCTTTCATCCGGTGAAAAAACACCCGATGAAAGGGTGAATTTGCTACCCTGAGATCTATGCCTCACATCCTCCGACGTGGAATCGAACCCGCGGTCCGTTCGGCAGTGGGAGCAACGCCCGTCGTCATTATCGAAGGCGGCCGCGCCGTCGGAAAGTCCACGACCTGTCGGGCGCTGGCAGCCGAGTCGGGTTGGCCAGAGCCTCTCGATCTCAGTGACCCCGGCCTGATCGACTCGATCCGACTCAATCCGGTCCGCTATCTCGCCAGTATGCCGCCGCCGACGATCATCGACGAGGCGCAGCTACTGCCCGAGCTACCGATCTGGGTGAAGCGGGTCGTGGACGATCGAGGTGGTGCAGCTGGCCAGTTCATCCTGACGGGTTCGGCGCGGCTCGGTCGACACCAGCTCGGTGGCAGTGACCCACTCGCGGGACGCTCGCTGCGACTGAGGATGTGGCCGCTGACGCCGGGCGAACGAAGCGGAAACGTCGAACCGATCGCCGAACGTCTCTTCGGGGATGAGGTACCGGCGTTCAGCCCGGGTCCGAATGCAGGACGGGATTGGCGGCGAGGTGGCCTGCCTGGCCTGCCGGGCGTCCTGGTGCCCGGCGATGCCGCGGTCTGGGAGCGGGCCATAGGCGCATACGTCGAGTCGGTACTTCCGCTCGGGCCCGGTTCATCTCGTGTCGATCAGGGTCGCCTGATGCGCGCGTTTCGATATCTCGCTTCGAACCCCGGGCAGCAGCTCAACCTCGGCCGCATGGCCAACGAACTGCAGATCAAGGCCGATACTGCTCGTTCGTACCTCGAAGCGCTCGAGGCTTGCTTCCTGCTGTTTCGCGCCGAGGCCCACCGTCCGGCGGAGCATCGGGTCCTGACCGCTCATCCACGTGTCTATGCCACCGATGTCGGTCTGGCGACGTGGGCGGCGCGGATGAGCGACCGGCCGGCGACACCCACCGAGATCGGCAGCCTGCTCGAGAACGATGTGGCAGTCGCGCTCTCGTCGAGCTGCGATTGGGGCCGTGAACGCATCGTCGTTCGTCACTGGCGCGACGAGCGAGCCAAGCGCGAAGTCGATCTCCTCCTCGTCCACCCCGACGGCCGGACGGTGCCGATCGAGGTGAAAGCCGCCGAACACGTCGGGCCATCAGAGGCGGCCGGGTTGCTCGCCTTTGCGTCGGACAACCCGGCTGCGTTCCACCGGGGTTACCTCGTTTACCAGGGCCACGGGGTCGTCGATCTCTCACCGCCAGGAATGCCCGACGGATCGATCATCGCCGTCCCGATCGGTCACCTCATGCGCAGCACGCCCAGAGACCTTCCGCCGGGCACATGAGCCTGCCCACCCTCCTGCGGAAAATAGACCTACGAAAGTGCAATTTACGAATATATGTTCGGTCAGTTCACGGTAGATAGCCGTTTGCGTCGACGATCAGATCGACGGAGGCCGACGTGTAGACGCAGATCGAGCCGTTGACGTCGAGTTTGGCGAGGACTGCGTTGGCAATCGTCTGGCCGGCCCTGAAGTTGAGGTTGCTCGCGTTCGGCGGCGTTTGGCTACATGGATAGACCGTTACGTATCCCCGTGACTCGGCACCCACGACGGTGACGTTCAGCACCGCTTCACCAGTACCACGAGGGATCGCCCCGCGCCCGGCAATCGGCAGGCGCGTGACTGTTGCAGCGGCCAGGCGTGCGGTGCCGGAGAAGGCTCCGTCAACAGTCATTCCAGGCCCTCGCGAGTCGAGGAGTCGCGCCGGGAACAACGGGCCGAACGTCGATCCGCTCGGCACGAACCCATCGATATCCACGATCAGATGGGTCGCCGCCGATACGTAGACGCACACCCTTCCCGAATCTCCAATCGTGGCGAACACCGCGTTGGCAATGGTGTCCCCAGCCTCGAAGTTCAGACTCGATGCGTTGGGCGGGCGGTCCCCGCACGGATACACCGTGACATACCCTCCGCCTTGAGCGGCCGTCGCCGTCACGTTGAGAACGGCAGCAGCGCCGTCGTCGGGAACACCCGCCCGGCCCGTCACCTGCAACTCGGTCGTCGACCCGGCCGGCAGCCTGCCCATCCCCGACATCAGGCCATCGATCGTCAAGCCAGGAGCGCGCGAGTCCAAGAGTCTCGACGGCACCTGTGCCCCGAACGACGAACCGCCAGGGGCGGAGCCGTTGGCATCAACGATGAGATGAATCGCCGCAGAGGTGAACATG
>JANMJD010000515.1:0-20512 GCA_031371195.1 Actinomycetes bacterium
AACTCTTTCCTCCTGTTTTACTTTCTCCAGAATTTCGTATTTACCACCCCCCCCACCCACCCCCCCCCCAAATACCCCCCCTTCATCTTGCGGTTTTTGCCGGGGGCGGGCCCCGGGCCCCCCCACGACCACACTCACATCAACGGCTTGTTCAACGAGCCTGTCGGCTCAGACGAGCCACAGCTTCTTGAACGCGTCAGCCATGTCGGACGGATTCCAGTCGCCGCCCTTGGCATGGATGGATGGCATCGGCGTCCTTGGCCGTCGTGACGATCCACGTCGGCAGCGGAGCGAAGGGCCGGTGCATGGTAATCAGGTCGGCCGGAGCCGTACCCGTCGCCAGACGAGCGGCCGCATCGACCATCAGCCATGCCGCGTACGCCTTCGGGTCGGCGGCCCATGCCTTCATCGTTCCGGCCGAGATCTCGGGCAGATCGAAGTCGCTGAAGTCCTGGCCGACCTGGGTGACCTGCTTGTCGAGGCCGGCGGCCTGCAGGGCGGCAGTGACGCCACCGGGCAGGTCACCGAACGAGTACATCACGTAGTTGAGCTTGGCATTGGACTGCAACTGCGAGGCGATGGCCGCCGGCACCTTGCCACCGATGAGATCGTCGAGCGACACGTTGAGTTCGGTGAACGTGCAACCGGCGCAGCTCTTGGTGAGCTCGGCCTTGACCGCATCGGACTCCGACTTGAGCACCGGGAAGTCGTTGATCGTCACGAACAGCATGTTCGCTGCGCCCTTCGAGTCGACGATCACCCAATCGGCCATGACCGGACCGGACTTCTCGACGAAGCTGGTGTCACCGCACTGGGTGAGGATGTTCGAATCGATGCTCGGCTCGTCGGTTGCGTAGCAGCTGAGGATCGGAACGCCCTTGGCCTTGGCCGCGGCGGCGAGGTCGGTATATGTCGCCGCGGGCGAGCCGGTGATGGCGATGTAATCGGCACCGTTGTCGAGTGCCTGCTGCATGGCAGCGGTCGGATCGGCACTCTTCGACGGGATGATCTGGAGTTCCCATCCGATGGCGGCCGTGGCGTCCTTGAATCCGGGCGTCAGATAGTTGGTGCACGTCGGGACGTCGCACTCCATCCAGGCGATCTTCTTCTTCGGTGCCTTCGACGGCAGCGGCACGGTCGGAGCGATACCGGTGGGCTCGGTGATGAACGGCTTGACAGCGGCCTCGACGGCCGCCATGTCACCGCCGCCCGAAGCAGCTGCGTCCGTGGCGGCCGGAGCGGCGTCGGTGACCGCAGCAACGGCTGCCTGGGTCGTCGCAGTACCTGCGGCGTCCGTCTTACTGCTGCTTCCGCAGCCGACGGCCAGGAGCGCCCCGCATGTGAGCGCGGCGATCGAATACCTCAATGACGATTTCATTCGGTGAAGTCCCCCTCATGTGATGAGCCGACGTCTCGCCGGTTCATTAATCATGAGGAATATTACGAGATCAAACTAATCGGCGCAAGCCCATCGGGGCTGCGGCTAGTCGACGCTCAGTCTTCGAGGCGCACGAGGCGATGGTGGATGACCTTCGGCCCGGCGATCCAACCGCACATCTGCGGGTCGGCCTCGAAGATGTCACCCTCGATCCAACTGCCGTCCGTCCGGAACAGACCCGTCGCCGAATCGAGCGTGACCCGCACGTTGCCGGCACCGTCCTGCTCGTAGAGCGCCTTCGAAAATGGGTGGACCATGCCGAGCATCAGACGACACTCCTGTGGCCTTCGACCCACTGGCCGAGCAGATCGTGGAGCCAGCGCACCTTGCTCTCCTGGTAGTTGGCCAGCGTCACCCCTGGCTTGATCGTCTGCTCGAGACCCTTTTGCACCTTGGGCATGTTGAACATGTCCTGGGAGAAGATCTTGGCGAGCATGCCCAACTCCGGGGCATCGGTCCACGCGTCGGCGATCCCCAGGTGGGTGGTCCCGGCGGCCGGCGGACGCTCCCCGCTGAACGGTGCCAGCATGAACACGTCCATGATCGCCTCGCGGTGGTTGTCGCCGTGGGGACGGAAGCGGTAGACGATGCGGTTGTACGCCCCCCATGGGTGGAAGTTGGGGAACACCGTGTAGTCGAGGTTGTCGATGAACTCGGCGTCGGACCAGTCGTCGACGGCATCGCCGACCACCGGACGCCAGCGCTCCCGGGCGGCGAACGCCGAAGCGGTGCGGGCGTCCTGACCGTCGGCGGCATGGATCGGCAGGGTCTCGTCGATGCGGATGTCCATCATGTACTGGAGGATCTCCTCGTCGGTCGGCTCCCAACCGAGCAGGGGACTGGCGATGCCTCCGGGGGTGATCACCCGGCTGAACGTGTCCCAGATGTCGACCTGGCTGTTGACATCGCCGAGGTACGGCAGCGCCTGGGGGTGGGTGCCAGAGACGTGGAACGACTCGCTGAACGCCTCCTGGGCGATCTTCCAGTTGCACGGCACGATCTTGGCGACATGACCCTGGATGTAACGGTTGCCCAGGTCCCAGCGGCTCATGTGCTCGGGAAACTCGCCGAGGAACTCGGCCAGCGTGCCCGCAGCAGGATCGGGGTTGATGAACACGAACCCGGCCCAGGTGTCGACCCTCACCTCGGGAAGGTGGAAGTCGTCGTCGCTGACGTGATCGAAATCCCATCGGGCCGGGACGTCCTGCAGCGACCCGTCCAGCGCCCAGGCGAACCCATGGAAGGCGCACCGGATCTCGCTACAGCGTCCGTCGTAGTCCTTCAATTGACGGCCACGGTGGAGGCAGGCGTTGTGGAACGCCCGGATCACGCCGTCGGTACCGCGCATCACGATGAACGACAGATGGGCGATGTCGTAGACGATGTAACTGCCGGGGTGCGGAATCTGCTCCTCGCGGCAGGCGAACTGCCAGACCCGCTTCCACAGGCCCTCGATCTCGCGCAGATGCCAGTCGCGCGAGATGTACCGATCGATCGAGATGTCATCACTGCCCAGGTAGCGCGGGGATTCCTGGCGGAGCTGCACGGGCACCGGTTTGGTGTCGGTGTCGAGTAGTTCCTGGTAGGTGATCCCGGGAGATCGAGGGCCGGTCAGCTTGTCGGCTTGGCTCATGGCATGTGCTCCTCCACAACGACGGCGATCCCATTGTCATCGACGGCGGGCACCAGGGGCGAATTGATCAGGATGATTAGGGTTTGAAGATGGACTCGCCAGCCTTTGACGTCATCGTGCTCGGGACCGGAGCCGCCGGCCTGGTCGCCGCCCTCGCCGCCGCCGAATCGGGGGCCTCCGTCGCCCTGCTGGAGAAGTCCGACCTCGTCGGCGGGACGACGGCGATGAGCGGAGGCGTCGTGTGGATGCCGAACAACCACCACATGGCCGACGTCGGGGCGACCGACTCGCGCGAGGACGCCCTCGCCTATCTGCATTCCCTCTCGCTCGGCCGGCTCGACCCCGTCTTGGCCGAGGCGTTCGTCGACAGCGGGCCGACGGCGCTGCGCTGGGTCGAGGAGCACACGCCGTGTCGCTTCTTCGTGGTCGAGGGCTACCCCGACTACCACCCCGAGCATCCCGGCGGAAAGCCCGGCGGTGGCCGCTCGCTCGACAACGAGGTGTTCAGCTACCAGGAACTCGGCCCGTGGGCGGCCAAGGTGCGCAACCAACGCGGCCCGACCCGCACGACCCTGTCCGACACCGCGCAGGGCGGTGCGACCACCCCTCCCGATCCGGCGATCATCGAGGCCCGTGACGCGGTCGACGCCCAGGGCCTGGGTCTGGCACTCGTCGGTGGGCTGCTCAAGGCCTGTCTCGACCGCGGCATCGAGCCCTTGTTGGAGCATCGCGCCGTCGGGCTGGAGACGACCGATGGCCGCGTGACCGCCGTGACCGTAGAGACGCCCTCGGGCGTTGAAACGTTCACCGCCCGGCGCGGCGTCGTGCTGGCCAGCGGTGGCTTCGAGTGGGCCCCCGACAAGGTGAACGCCTTCTTGCGGGGCCCGATGAACGGTCCGGCGTCGAACCCGGCCAACACCGGTGACGGGCTGACGATGGCGATGACCGCCGGTGCGCAGCTCAACAACATGTCGGGGGCCTGGTGGGTTCCGGTGGCTCGGATTCCCGGTGAGACCGCCTTCGGTGCACCCCGGGTGCGCCTGGTGCTCAACGAGCGGACGCGGCCGCGCTCGATGATGGTCAATGCCCACGGACGTCGATTCTGCAACGAGGCCGGCAACTACAACGCCATGGGCGGCGCGTTGCATGCCTTCGATCCGTCGACGTTCAGTTACCCGAACAAGGAGTGCTGGCTGGTGTTCGACCACACCTACCAGCAGCAATACGACGTGATCACGGTGCCGGCCGGTGCCGAGCCGCCCGAGTGGATGGTCACCGCCGACTCGATCGGCGAGTTGGCCGAGGCGATCGACGTGCCCGCCGACGCCCTTTGGGAGACGATCGCCCGCTTCAACGAACACGTCGCCACCGGCGAGGACCCGGAGTTCGGGCGGGGCAGGAGTGTGTTCGACCACTTCAACGGGGACCGCACCCTGCCGGGAGCGTTCAGCACGCTCGGCCCGGTGGAGGTCGCCCCATTCCACGCCGTACGGCTCGAGATCGGAGCGCTGGGTACCAACGGCGGCCCGCGTACCAACGGACGCGCCCAGGTGCTCGGCCACGACGGTTCGCCGATCCCCGGCCTGTACGCCGCCGGCAACGTGATGTCGTCACCGACCGGGATGGCCTACGGAGGAGCCGGCGGCACCCTCGGCCCGGCGATCACCTTCGGCTACCTGGCCGGAACCTCGGCAGCCGCCGCCGGGACCTGAGCTGCTGATACCTGGGCCGGCGGAATCCGGGACCGGGACCGGGGGCCCGGGTCCGATCGTGGCGTCCGCCTCAGCGGACCGGGTGGCGGCCGTCCCAGCCGTCGGCCGCGGCGGCGACATCGGCGTAGAACCGGTGCAGGCGCTCGGTCGGTTCGTACAGTTCGAGCATGTGACCGTGGGTGGCGACGGCATCGATGAAGTGGAATCGCACGCCACCGCCCGATGTCGCGCTCATCGCCAGCGGCATCCCGGCGGCGGCCAGTCCGGCGGTGGCGGCATCGAGGTCGTCGACGAAGAAGGCCAGGTGATGAAGGCCTGACTCGTCGGCGGAGTACATCTCACGCACCGCCGAAGGCTCCGAGCCGTGGTCCTGCACGAGTTCGACCATGATCGATCCCCACTGCCCATAGGCCGACGAGTGGTCGAACACCCCGGGAGCGCCGCGGTACATCACCTCGGCGACCGGGATGTGGGACCGCACGAGGAACGGGCCGGCACCGAACGCCGCCGCCCAGTGCCGCGCCGCGGCGAACACATCGGGCACGGCATAGGCGATCTGCACCGGGGGGCCCAGCCCGAGGCCTAGTGCTGCGGAGTTGCCCATGACGGCGACCGTAGTGCGCTCGGGCAAGCTGGGTCGATGGATTCCGATGTACAGGCCATCATCGACGTGACCATCGCCTACACGTGGGCGCTCGACACCAAACAGTTCGACGATCTGCGCGACGTGTTCGCCCCCGATGCCACCGCCGTACTGCATCATGTCGAGTGCCCCGACCGCGAGGCGATCATCGCCCGCATCTCGGGCGCGCTGCGCAACCTCGACGCCAGTCAGCATCTGATCGGCAACCAGCAGGTGCGCGTCGACGGCGACACGGCGACGTGCCGGTGCCAACTGCAGAGCCAACACGTCCGCCGCGGAACCGAGGGCGGCGACAACTTCATCATCGGCGGCTACTACGACGACCGCCTGCGGCGCACACCCGACGGTTGGCGGATCACCCACCGGGTGATGGAGGAGACGTGGCGCGCCGGCAACGCCGCCGTCGTACGCCGTTCGTGATCCGTCCGGTCACACCATCGCCTGCGGCCGGGCGACGTCGTTCCACAGCGGCAGGCCGGCACCCCGGCGCCCGCCCAGCAGCACGCCGACTCCGTCGAGACCGAGGACCGTTCCAAATCCGGCGACGGTGAATCCGAGTGCGTTGCTCCAGAACAGACACGGCTGCGGCTCGGGCCCGACCCACCGCAACTCGTCGAAGTTCCAGTGAGCGACGGTTGAGACGTCGAGATCGACGGCGATCGGGAGGTAGCCGTCGTCCCATCCCTGATCACGGGCCGGCGGATCGAGGCTCATCAGATCCGTACAGCGGATGCCCAGCGCTCGAACCGAACCGTCGTTCATGGTCAGCGCAAGATCTGCCCCGTCGTACAGCGGCTCGACCCCCATCTGCACCGGAGCGCGGTGAGAACCGGCGACGCGCCACGACACAACCACACCCTGCTCCACGCGCAAGATCGTAACGGGAGCCGATCGAACGAGCGGCAATCACCACGGGATCGATCGTCCCGCGACCGCGCCGCAAGATGGCGTGACTTCATCGACCCTATTCCTCGGAAGAATTAACACGCCGCTATCGTCGCCGCCCATGAGCGCGTCCCATCTACCGACCTCTACTCGGATGGTGACGCTGCTGCGTCGCCCTGGCGTCGATGGACCACAGCCCGACGACTTCGCCATCGAGGAGCGGCGAATTCCCGAGATCACCGACGGCCAACTGCTGGTGGCCAACATCGCCATGAGCGTCGACCCCTCGATGCGCGGTCGACTGGAGACGTCGGAGAAGCATTACACGACCAACTTCGAAGTCGGCCAGCCACTGGACGGTTCGGCGGTCGGGGTGGTGTTGGACTCGCTCAGCCCCGACGCCGCACCCGGCGTCGTGGTCCGCCACCGGATGGGTTGGCGCGAACACGCCATCGTCGATGCGTCGACCGTCAGCGTCGTCGACGCGACGGCCGCTCCGGCCGGGGCCTGGCTCGGCATCCTCGGCCAGACCGGTTTCACCGCCTACGCAGGCCTCAGGCGTACGGCCGAGTTCCGTAGCGGTGACGCAGTGTTCGTCTCGGCCGCAGCCGGCGCAGTGGGTTCGGCTGTCGGCCAGTTCGCCCGGCTGCTGGGCGCATCCCGGGTGGTCGGCAGCGCCGGTGGGGCCGCCAAGGCGCAGATGCTCGTCGATGAGCTGGGCTTCGACGCGTCGTTCGACTACCGCGGCGAACCGGCGTCCGAGGCCCTGCCACGGCTCGCTCCCGAAGGCATCGACGTGTACTTCGACAACGTCGGCGGGCCGCAGTTGGTCGCCGCCCTGCACAACATGCGCCAGGGCGGTCGGGTTGCGTTGTGCGGGATGATCTCGCAGTACGACGCGGCCGGGCGGGGTCAGGACATCAATCAGCTGATCGAGGCGGTGCTGCGCCGCGTGACGATTCGCGGGTTCATCGTGCGCGATCACGAGGACATGCGGGCGGACTTCGAACGCGAGGTCGCCGCCTGGTTGCGCAGCGGCGAACTCAAGCCGCAACAGACGGTCGTCGACGGCCTTGATCACGCCGTCGACGGTTTCCTCGGCATGCTCAGGGGCGCAAATATCGGCAAGATGCTCATCCGACTCGACCCGGCCTGGGAGGTCTGACGGACCGGCCGTCAATGACCAGCCGTCAATGACCGGCCGTCAGATGACCCGCCTTCAGCGACCGGCGAGATGGGCGATGACCGGCGCCCACTCGTCGAGGTGGCGCTGGCCGACCGTCACATAGCTGATCCCCAGCGCCTCCCGCCGGGCCATCAGCGTGTCGCAGATCGACGACGGAGTGCCGATGAACGCGTGCGGGTTGGCGAGGATCGACTCGCCGCTGACGCCGAATCTGGCACCGATCGCCTGGGCCGCGGCCATCGGTTGATCGGTGACGGCGATGAAGTAGGCGCCGATCTCCAACTCGATCTCGTCGAATCGATCGCCAGCACCCTCGCGCACCCAGCCGAGCTTCTCCTGCGTTCGCTCCAGCGTCGACGATGCCACACTGGCCGGACCGAGCTTGCCCGGCGAATTGTCGAAGTTGAAGCTGACGATGTCGGCCAGGCGCCCGGCGAGCCGCAACACTCGTGGCGAGCCCCCGCCGATCATCAGCGGCGGCCCGGGCTGTTGCACCGGCCGGGGCGTCCCGGTGAACCCGCTGACGTGCAGGTGCCGGCCCTGCACATCGATCGGCTCACCGCTCCAATGGGCCCGCAGCACGGCCACGGCCTCCTCCAGTCGTTCGATGCGGATACCCGGGCGATCCATCGGGATTCCGAGGCCTTCGTATTCGGCGGCCACCCAGCCGGCCCCGATGGCGGCCTCGAGCCGGCCGTCGGACAACAGATCGACGGTGGCCAACTCCTTGGCGAGTACCGCCGGGTGGTGGTAGTCGACACAGAAAACGCGGCACCCGACCCGCAAGGTCGTAGTCACCGCCGCGGCCGCCATCATCGCCGAGATCGGGGCGACATCAACGGGCCGATGGCCACTGGCGTTGGCGATCTCGCCCGGGCCGAAGTGATGGTCGGTGGTGAACAGCGTCGTATAGCCGAGGTCCTCGGCCCGCCGGGCGAGGTCGAGCCACTGCCGGCCCGACGAACTTTCGAACGCCTGGAATCCGAACCGGAACGGGCGAGTGGTCATCGTGAACTCCTGTGCTGGCGACGATGGGATGGCGGTGCCGGGTTGGCGGCCGCCCACTGCCGAGCCTCGGTCGACCCGACCCAGTCGACGGCGTTGCCGATCAGCCGACGATAGGGCGCAAGGCCGAACGTGACGGCGGTATCGCCGGGCTGGACATAGACAAGTGGGCTGCGCCCGGCGACCTTGGCCCAGGCGATGAGGTTGGATGCCGGGGGGTGCTCAGCGCAATTCGGGGCCCGGTCGGCACCGACGACGACATGCTCGTACGTACGGACGAACCGTTCGCCGGAGAAGTCGGCATCAGCTCTGAGCAGGGGGATCACCTCTTCCTCGAAGATCGGGCAGCAGTACAGCTCGTCGGTCAGGGCGAAGTCGGCCACTCCGGCGCACACGGGGTGGCCGGCGCCGACGACACGGGCGGTGTAGGCGTCGATGTACGTTCCCGACGACGGCCACTCGCCACCGCGCAGCCTCCCGGCGGCGTAGTTGAACCGGCCGCCGAGCGCATCGGCCCAACCATCCCACGACGGCCACGACGCCAACGAGTGATGAGTGACGAGCAGGGGCTGGCCGGCGTCGAGCAGTTCGGTGAGGGCAGCGACGGTGGCCGGCGACGGATCGATCGGTCGGGGCGGCTCACCGCGACGCAGCTGCAACCCGGCGATGTCGTGCAGCACGATCACATCCCATGCGCCGGCCAGCGCGGGGGTCAGCCATGCCTGAGCCGAAGGCTGCACGGCGTGCGCCCACGCCCAGCCGCGCTCGACGGACAGGTCGGTGAACATGCTCCACAGCGCCGAGTGGTCGACACTGTGGCCTCCGGTGACGACCAGTACCCGCACCACCACTAGAACCCGATCCGCTGGGTGAACCCGCCGTCGACTACCACATTCTGCCCGGTGACCCACGATGCCGCCGGGCTGGCCAGGAAGGCGACCACGTTGGCCACCTCCTCGGGTGTCCCCTGCCTGCCCGATGGCTGACGAGCGACGTTGGCCGCGTAGTACTCCGGCTTGCCCCGCTTGATGCGGTCCCAGGAGCCGCCCTCGACGTAGATCGGACCCGGCGACACGACGTTGGCCCGTACTCCGTTCGGTGCCTCCTGCTTGGCGACCTGGGCGATGTAGTTGATCAACGCGGCCTTCACCGCGCCATAGCTCAGCCCGCCGCCCGGATAGTCGTGGTATTCGACGGCGGTGATCGTGCCCAGTTGGACGATTCCCCCGACGTCTGACGCCCGCAGGTAGGGCAACGCCGCGTCGATCATCGTCACCGCCGACAGGATGTCGACCTCGAAGCTGCGCCGCCAGCCGTCGGGGGTCGGCGGGATGCCACCAAGGGCGCTTGCGTTCGACACCAGCACATCGATGCCACCGAATTGCTCGGCCGATGCGACCACCCACTCGGCCAACGCGGTGTGGTCCGCTACGTCGACGGCCGAGCCGATCAACCGGTGATCGGCGCCGCGGGAGGCGACGAACGCGTCGATGCCCTCTACCCCTCGGGCGCATACCGCGACGTGCATCCCCTCGGCGAGGAGGCGCTCGGCGACGCTGCGCCCGATCCCACGGCTTGCCGCAGTCACCAGCGCCACGCGCCCGGCCAGTTCGAGATCCATCGATGTACTCCTCGGTCGTGAACGGCCCGCTCAGCGGGCCAGGTACCCGGCATCCACGGCCAGCGCGTGTCCCATCGTGAACGATGACGCCTCGGAACACAACCACAACGCCGCCTGGGCGATCTCGTCGGCACGACCGAACCGACCGATCAGGCTGAGCCGCGAGACCACGTCGGCTTCGACGCGACCGCGGCGCTCCATCGCCTTGCGCAGCATCGGGGTGTCGATCGAGCCGGGCAGGATCGAGTTGATCCGGATGCCCTGCCCGGCGTAGTCGATCGCCGCCGACCGGGTGAGGCCCAGTGCGGCATGTTTCGACGTGGTGTACGCCGGCTGGTTGGGCTGCGGGCGCAGCGAATTGGTCGAACCGATGTTGACGACCGCCCCGCCCTGTCCGCCGGCAAGCATCGCCCGGATCTCGTACTTCATCGACAGGAACAGGCCTCGCACGTTGATCGCCTGAATGCGATCGAACACCGCCTCGTCACAGTCGGCCAGCGCCGAGCTCTCGTGTTCGATTGCGGCGGCGTTGACGGCACAGGTCAACCGTCCGAATCGATCGACGGCCAGGGCCACCGCGGCCTCGACGTCGGCGGCGTCCGACACGTCGCAGCGGCGGTACACCACCTCACCCTCGCCCTGTCGCCCGGCTTCGGAGGCCAGACGAACCGTCTCGGCTCCGCCGTCGTCATCGACATCGGCGACGACGACCTTGGCGCCGGCCTTGGCAAACGCGACGCTGATCGCTCGACCCATCCCTCCGGAACCGCCGGTGACCAGGGCGACATCACCGACGAATGACAACTGGACACTGCTCACAGCTCAACCTCCGAGGAAACAAGACGGACGCCCGCGGATCATCGTGACGGCCGGACTTCGCAGAGTATGACGACTCCTACCGTCGATGTCATTGTCGATGTCATGTCGATTACTCGTCGCAATCCTTCTGGTGGCCCCCTCATGTCGGGACCGATGCACTACCCTGCGCTGATCGCTGCGCCTGCGGCATTCATCAGGATGTATTTCAGGCCGTCGAGATCATCCCTGACGTGAGAGGAAGTCCGTCCGTGGCATCGAGAACAGGCCCGGACCGACCGCCGCACTCCGCCGGTCGGCCGCTGGAGATCGTTGCCTCGGTGTCGCTCAGCCGCCCGCTGAAGACTGCTGAGCTCGTCGCTCGCGAGATCGTGCGTCACATCGTCTCCGACGGAATGCGCAGCGGCGATCCGCTGCCACCGGAGTCGGCGATGCTCGAGCAGCACGGCGTCAGTCGGGAGTCGTTGCGCGAAGGGCTGCGCCTGCTCGAGGTGCAGGGCCTGATCCGAATCCGGCGTGGACCGGGCGGCGGGCCGACGGTAGGGCAGGTCGACGCCGCCAACTTCGGCCGGACCTCGACGCTGTACTTCCACCTGTCGGGCGCCTCGTACGAGGAATTGTTCGACGCATGGGTGGTCGCCGAGTCGATCATGGCCGCCCGAGCGGCACGACATCCGGTCGCCGCCGATCGCCGCCGGGCGATGGCCCCGTACGTGCAACCGCATCCACCCGAGAATCCCGATGACCTCGACGCCTTCGTCCTGCTTCACACCAGCTTCCACACGGCCATCACCCGCCTGGGCCGCAACCGGGTGATCGAGCTCATGTTCCCCTCCTTCGGTCAGATCGTCAGCCACCACATGATGTTGCGCGACGACCCCCGTCGTCTGGCCGACATGCTCCAACACGACCATCGCACGCTGGCCGAGGCCGTCATCGCCGGCCGTTCCCGCCTGGCGGCACAGCTGATGGAGGAGCATGTCGAACGGATCGTCACCCTGCACCGCGAGCATTCCCACCTCGACACCGGCGACATCATCGAGTGGCTCTGATCGGCTCGGAACCCGGGCTCACTTGGCGTCCGACCAACGGTCGACGACGCTGATATCGGCGACGAACCGCACCCCCTCCATCGGTGACCACCGAGCCGCGGCCTCGTCGAGACACTGGACAAGTAGCCGGGCGACGTCCTCTGCACGGTCGGCCGGGGCGTGGACCAGCAGTTCGTCATGTAGACCCAGCACGATGCGCGCCCCGGCGGCAGCCGACCGGGCGCGCATCGTGACGGCCCACACCTTGAAGAACTCCGCGGCTGCGCCCTGGACGACGGCATTGCGGGCGTAGCGCCCTCGTGCCGCCGCCCGGCTGCGGGCATCACGGTCGCTCAAGCCGTCCGTACCGGTCGACCCCATACGGATCAGACGTCCGCCGTACGTCCGCACATCCCGGCCGGTCTGGCCGGCGACATCGGCGGCCTCGAGATAGGCCATGGCCACCTTGTACGAGGTCTGCAAGCGGCGCAGCGCGTGTGCACCCTGGCCCGTCGTCTGGCCGTACATCGCCCCGAGCACAGCCAACTTCGCCGTTGGACGATCGACTCCCAACTGCGTCGCGACCGGGGTGTACATGTCGTCGGCGCGGGTGGCCGCGGCCAGGGCGTCGTCGCCCGATACGGCCGCCAGGATTCGCGGCTCGATCTGGCCGAGATCGGCCCGCACGAACCGGTGGCCGGCCTCGGCGACGACGGCGGCGCGCATGTGGGCCGGCATGTTGTGCAGACCGGCCGACGCCGTCATCCGACCGGCGGCGCCGTCGCAGCCCGACCATTCGCCGCGCAACCGGCCATCGGCGCCGATGTGGTCGTCGAGCCACCCGTAGCCGTAGGTCGTCGAGATCCGTTCGGCCTTGCGCCACAGCAGCAGGGCATCGATCAGCGGATGGGTGCCCTGCATCGCCTTGAGCCGCCAGGCGCGGGTATCGGGGACGTCGACGCCGATCGCCTTGAGCAGCGAGCGCACCTGTAGCGGATTGCGCAGGTCGGCGGCCACCCCGGCGGGAGCGTGGGCCAGCACCTCGGCATCTCGTTGGGCGCGTTGGGCCAGCGCCTCGGCCATCGTCGACGGGCGCGGGCCGACCAACTCGGCGATCATCGCCTCGGCGGCGTCGCGATTCATCGGCAGCCCGTCGTGGGCCAACTCGGCGCAGAGCAGCTCGGCCGCCGACTCCGAGCGAGCCGTGGCAATCGCGGCGCGGTGACCCGTCAGCCCGCTCAGATGGGCGACCTGGTGCGAGCGGGCGACCAGCGCCAGTCGAGCCCACTGGGCCAGCCGATCGGCGGACGCCGCCCACCCCCCGGCGACCCACGACGCCTGCAGGTAGCCGTCGGTTCGAATCGGATCGGCCGACTCCGGTTCGGCCATCCGGGAGAACAGGTCATCGGGGTCGGGGCTCGGCAGCGCTTCGGTCGGCAGGTCGTGGAGCTGGGCCCAGATACGGCCGGGATCGGTCCGCCAGCCTCCGGTGATGAACCGCTGCACGACGGCGACATCCCAGCATCGAGCAAGTCGCACGCCGCCATGTTGCAGCGCGGCCGGGGTCTCGATCGACCACCAGACCCACCGGGGGGCGATCTCGGTCTCGATGGCGGCAATCACGACGAACGGATCGGCCTGGCCAATCGGCAGGGACCACGACGCGGTTGCCGTCGACAACCCGACCCCGACGGCGTGATCGATGGCGACCCCGAGCACCGCCGACGCATCGAGCGACTCGCGGATCTGGGTGAGCAGGGCCACGGTCGACGACTCCATCGCCTGCCACCCTGCCACCTGGCCGGGCTCGACGTGCGTCCCCGGTAGGCTTCATCGGCAGTTGACCCTGTGGGCGGAGATCGGTTCTCCATGACATTTTTCTCGAACAGGCATCGGATCCGGGCCGGTGTCGCCATGTTTGCCGTGCTCCTACCGGCGGCGGTGCCGACGGCGGCACCGGTGGCGCATGCCCGCGCCGGCAGCCCTGTATCGATGCGCTGGGGCGCCCATGTCGTCCAGGACAACGCCCCGACCGAGCTGGCGGCAGTCGTCAACCTGGAGAATGCCGTTGGGCGACGGTTCTCGGTCTCCCGCGTGTATTCGCAATGGGGAGAGGCGTTCCCCGACGCGTTCGAGACCTCGTTGAACTATGGCGGTAGGACACTGTTGTTGTCGGTCAAGCCGCGGCGGTCGAACGGCGCAAACATCGGCTGGGCGCAGATCGCCGCCGCCCAGCCGGGAAGCGCGCTGTACAACGAGATGAAGCAACTCGGTGATCAATTCCGCACGTTCGGCGACCCGATGTATTTCATCTTCCATCACGAGCCCGAGGCCGACTCCAACACCGCCTTCGGGACGTCGGCCGACTATGTCGCCGCCTGGCGCAAGCTGGTGACCGTCATCCGCGGCCAGGGAGCGACCAACGTCAAGTTCCTGTGGACGATGATCGACTACTCGTTCACCCTGTCCCCGCCGGATCGGCGAGCGGCGATGTCGTGGTATCCGGGCGACGCCTACGTCGACGCGATCGGTGAGGACGCCTACAACTGGTACACGTGCCGGGGACGTGGCGAGCCGTGGCGGTCGTTGCAGGAGATCATCGATCCACTGCGGGTGTTCGGCGCGGCCCATGCCGACAAGGAGTTGTGGCTGCCCGAGTTCGGCACGGTCGAGGACCCGGCCGTGGCGGGCCGCAAGGGACAGTGGCTTCGCGACACGGCCACCCTGTTCGCTGCGCCGGGCTGGGAGCAGTTCCGCGGGGTGGCGTACTTCCACGACGCCGACCAGAACAGCCCTGCCTGCCGGTGGTATCTCGATACCTCACCGACCAGTATCTCCGGTGCGGCAGCCGCCGGCGCCGCACCGGTGTTCGGTGGAGTCGTCGTCGGTCCACCCTGCGTCAACGTCGGCATCTCGTGCGGAGCGATCGCCACCCAGGGCGCCGTCCGTATTCGCCGGCCGTAGGCGGCGCTCGTCAGGCCTCGCACGACGGCACCGGGCTGTCGTCCGGTCTGTCGCCCGGTCGGGTCAAAGGGCCTCGTATTGCCCCAGGGTGACGAGCTTGAGTGTTGGAGCGCCCTCGGTCATCGCCAACACCACATCGACCTCTGCGGTGAAACACCAGTCGCCGTCTCCGGCCGGGTCGGCCAGCTGCTGGCGGATCAGCCAACGAGCGGGCTCCTCGACCAGTCCGAAGTATGTCTGGGCTCGGGCGTCGCCGTCGATGCCGATGTAGTCGTGCTCGGCCCAGTACGGCTTCATCGTCGTCGCCAGCAGCTCGGTGGTCCACCCGGTCCGTTCGGCGAGCCGGGCGTAGTCCCGGCGGGCCAACAGCTCGACCCAGTTGAATGCCGCCGTTCGCACCGCCGTCCTCCAGGCCCGAGGCGGCCCCGTCTGAACGGGGGCGGTCGGCTCGGCATGGTCGGTGACTTCGAGACCCGACAGCCGCTGCCATTCCTCGAGCAGACTGCCGTCGGTGGCGCGGATCACCGCCCCGAGCCACTCGATGATGTCTTCGAGCATCTCGGAATAGGTGTCGTCGGTCAGCGACCGATCGAGCGTCCGCCATGCGTCGGTGAGATATCGCAGCACCAGACCCTCGGAGCGTTGCAGCTGGTAGCGATGCACAAAGCCACCGAATGTCTCCCCCGTCTCGACCATCTCGCGCATGATCGACTTGGGCGACGGCCAGACGTCGATCCACGGGTGCGCCCCCCGGTACGTCTCGAAGCACGACTCGATCAACTCGTGAAGCGGCTTGGGCCACGTCACGTCATCGAGCATCGTGATCCGCTCCTCGTATGGCATGCCCTCAGACTTGAGCCGGGCGATCTCCAGGCCCCTGGCCGCGTCGCGTTGGGCATAGAGGATCGGCATCGGGTCGTCGAGCACGGCTTCGACGATGCTGAGCACGTCGAGGTGATACGTCGGCTCGTCGCGGTCGAGCGTGGAGAGCACCTCGATGGCGAACGGCATCAACGGCGACGAGAACCGCAGCAACGACCTCTCGTCGGAGCCCTCGATCAATGATCCCACCCGCACACCGGCGCAACGTCCGGCCTGGTCACGCAACCGTTCGGCCACTCCGGCCGCTTCCAGCGAGCGGTACACCGAGATCGCCCGGCGCGTGTGCTGACGGCGTTTCGGAGCGGAGTCGTGGTTGGAGCGCAGCAGATCCTTCAGCGCGTCGGGACCGTCGGGGCGGGCCAGCACCGTGGCCACCAGGTCGGGCGTCACCTTGAAGCGGGAGGTCAGCGGCTCGGGCGTCGACTGGAGCAATCGCTCGAACGTGGCGGCGTCGTAGTGAACGAAGCCCTTCGGCGGTGCCGACTTCGAAGCCTTGCGCCGAGCCTTGGGATCGTCGCCGGCGCGTGACATCGCCCGGGCGTTGTCGATGATGTGATCCGGGGCCTGGGCCCACAGATGTCCGTCGGGATCGAAGCCCGGACGTCCGGCGCGTCCGGCGATCTGATGGAATTCGCGCGACCGGAACACCCGGACGCGTTGGCCGTCGAACTTCGTCAACGCGGTGAACAGCACCGTGCGGATCGGGATGTTCACGCCGACTCCCAGGGTGTCGGTGCCGCAGATCACCGGGAGCAAGCCGTCACCGGCCAGCTTTTCGACCAGGCGGCGGTAGCGGGGCAGCATGCCGGCGTGGTGCACCCCGATGCCGTTGCGCAGGAACCTCGCCAGCGTCTGGCCGAACCCCGGGGCGAAGCGCACCTCGGCCAGCGCCGCGGCGATCGCCTCGCGTTGCGGCCGGGTCGTCAACGCCAGGCTCGACAACGCCTGGGCGCGCTCGGCGGCCGAGGCCTGCGTCGTGTGGACGACGTAGACCGGGCTGAGACCTTCGCCGACGGCCTCGGCCACGCTCTCGGCCACCGGGGTCGTGCGGAACGCCGGGTAGAGCGGTGTCGGACGGGTAACGGCGGTGATCCGCTGTACGGGCCGTTCGCTCCGGGATTCGAGATCGGCGGCGATGGCGGTCATGTCGCCGAGGGTGGCCGACATCAACAGGAACTGACAGCGATGGGCGGTGAGCAGCGGCACCTGCCACGCCCAGCCTCGGTCGGACTCGCCGTAGTAGTGGAACTCGTCGAGGCAGGCGAACCCGGTCCCGGTGCCCTGCGGTCCGGTCATCGTCGCCGCACCGTGGGCGAGCGCCAGATTGGCGAAGATCTCGGCCGTGCACACCAGCACATCGCCATCGTGATTGATCGATGCGTCACCGGTGGCCAGGCCGACCCGATCGGGGCCGAGCAGGCCGGTGAGTTCAAAGAACTTCTCGGCGACCAGCGCCTTGATCGGCGCGGTCCACACCGCACGGTCGCCCCGGTTCAGCGCCAGGGCGATACCGGCGAGGGCCACGAGGCTCTTGCCCGATCCGGTCGGCGTGGCCAACACCACGTGGTCGCCGCCGGCCAACGCCAACAGGGCGTCCTCCTGATGGGGGTACAACGGCCGGCCCGTCGACGCGGCCCAGGTGACAAAGGCATCGACGACATCGGCCGGGTCGGATCCAACAGGTGGTAGATACCCGGCGAGCGTCACGCTCCCAGTCTGGACCACACCACCCCGTACGCAAACCGCCGGCCCGGGCACGGCGAGCGGAACCAACTTTCTGTCCGCTCTGGATCGAGAGTTCATAGCCTGCCGCTGTGCAGTCCGCTTCGGTCCGCCTCACACGGGAGAAATGACACCAATGGGACGTCTCGTCGGCGGAATCATCTTGTTCCTCGTCGGTATCAGCGTATTTGTCGTGGCGCGGGTCAACATCCGCCACCAGCGCAACGCCCTGTCGACCGTCGGCAAGGGCCGCGGTGCCCTGTCGGAGTTATGGAAGCTGTTCAAGTTCGTGGGGGCCGCGCTCGGCCTGCTCGCTCTATTCGTCGTCGGGTCGGCGTTCGTGCGCATCGTCCCGGCCAACACGGTCGGCATCCCCACCACGTTCGGCAAGGTCGGCACCCCGCTGAGCAGCGGATTTCACGTCACCGCCCCGTGGACGGAGATCACCGGGTTCTCCACCCGCATTCAGGAGCTCTCGATGCTGCGCGCCGCCGACGAGGGCGACAAGTCGAAGGACGACTCCATCTCGGTGATCGCCAGCGGCGGCGGATCGATGAAGGTCGACGTCACCGTGCGGTTCTCCGTCGCGCCCGATCAAGCCGGTGAGCTGTTTCGCCTGGCCGGTTCGATCGATCTGATCAAGGATCGATTCGTGCGCCCCGACACCCGCGAGGTCGTGCGCAACATCTTCGGCGAGTACACCGCCGAGCAGGGCTACTCCACCGAGCGGGCCAAGATCGCCACCCAGGTGACCGACCAACTGGCCGAGCGCTTGCTGAAGCGGGGCATCCTCGTCGACAGCGTCAACGTGCGCGATGTGCTGCCCGAGCAGCAGGTGCTCGACGCGATCAACGCCGTCCTGCAGACGCGCAACCAGGCGGCCCAGGCGCTTGAGGACCAGAAGAAGCAGGTCACCGAGGCCCAGACCCGCAAGCAGGTCGCCACCCTCGACAAGGAAGCGGCGATCACCAAGGCCGAGGCCGAGGCGCAGGCCGTGTCGATCTCCGCTCAGGCCCAGGCCGAGGCCAACGCCAAGATCGCCGCCTCACTCAGCCCGGAACTCGTGCAGCTCGAGATCGCCAAGGCCTGCGCCGATGCCATCGCCAAGACCGGAGCCCAGGTGGTCAACGTCTGCGGGGCTCCCGGGTCCGCCGGCAGCGCGACCGCCGGCACTCCCACCTCGGTGATCGTCGATTCGCGGGGCAGCGATACGGCACCTCCCACCACAGCCGTCGGCGGCTGATCGGCCTCACCCGGGCTTGGGGTGGGCGAGCAGGAAGTCGATCACGTCAGGGGCGAACGCAGCGTTGATGCTCGGAATGTGAGGCGCTCCCCCCATTGTCCACAGCTCCACATCGACGCCGGTCGGACAGCCGGCGAACGTCGCCACCGAGGTTTCCGCCCCGTCGATCCCGCCCTCCAGATCGAGGTGACCCCCGGCGTCGATCGGTGCGGTGGCGGTACAACCGTCGTAGGCGGCCCACGTCGCCACCGTGTTCGCCGCCGCAGGATAAGCGTGGCCGGCGATACTCGCCCCCGTGTACGAGATCGTCTTGTCGGCGGTGCCGTGGATCTGCAACACGCTGACGGGCTCCGACGGTCGACACGCCGCGGGGTCGGCGAACGTCGCACCGGCCAGGCTGGCGATGGCGGCGATCTTGTCGGCGTGATCACACGCCATCCGGTACGACATGAACCCGCCGTTGGAATGGCCGAGCACGAAGATCCGCCTCGGATCGACGTTGTAGGTCGCCTCGACGTGGTCGATCACCGACATCAGGTATGCAGAATCGTCGACTCTTGCCGAGGCGAACTGGCAGCACGCGTCGGTCGCATTCCAGAACTGGTTGCCCGTCGGGTCTTTCAGACCGTCGGGATGGACGTACAGGAATCCCCGCTCCTCGGCGAGTGGCTGGAGTTGGAAGTACGCCTCCTGGCCATCACCCGATGCGCTGTAGCCGTGGAGCAGGACCACCAACGGAACTGCCGTCGCCTCGTCGTAGCTCGTCGGCACGAAGACCTTGAACGGACGATCAGCGGTCAGGTCATCGGTCGTGGTGGCGGCTTCCAGCGTGGTCACGGGCGCCTCGGTGACCGGAGCCTCGGTGACCGGTGAGGTCACGGCGACCGGTGAGGTCAGGGCGACCGGGGTCACGGTGGGCGCGGGCGTGACGCTCGTGACGCTCGCCGATACGGCCCCGGCGCCCCCATCCGAGCTGCATCCCGCAAGAGCGAGAGCGACGGCGATGACCGGAACCCGAACGAAGCGCATCGGGTCAATGTACGGCTCCGGTCTGGAAATACCAGGACCGGTCGAGCGATCAGCGGCCGAGGATCGCTCCACCATCGACGTTGATGATCTGTCCGCTGATCCACGATCCGTCGTCGGAGAGCAGGTAGGCGACGGCACCGGCGATGTCTTCCGGCGTTCCGAAACGGTGCGAACGGCCGACCTTGCGGGCCTTGGCCAACTGCTCGGTATCCATCGAGCCCAATCGCTCGTCGCCGAGTACCAGGCCGGGCGCGATGGCGTTCGCCCGGATCCCCTGGTTGCCGTAGCGCGAGGCCACGTGGCGCACGATCGCCGTCATGCCGGTCTTGGCCGTGGCGTAGGCCACGCGGACGGGCTCTCCGGCGAACACCGCACCCGACGCGGTGCCGACGATACCTCCGCCACCCTGCTCGAGCAGCCGGGGGATCGCATAGCGCACGACCAGGAAGAACCCGGTCAATCCGACGTCGAGCGAGCGGTGCCAGACATCGAGCGGCAGTGTGCAGATGTCGTGCTGGCTGTCGACACCGATCGCCGCAGCCGACATGTCCATCGCATTCGAGTGCACCCCGTCCACGCGACCGCTGGTGGTCACGGCGGCTTCGAACAGCTGTCGTACCGACGACTCATCGGCGACATCACAGCGGATGGCATGCGCCTCGCCACCGTCCGCAGCGATCAGTTCGACGGTCGCGCGGGCCG
>JANMJD010000023.1:0-12259 GCA_031371195.1 Actinomycetes bacterium
GTCGACCAGCGAAGCCGCCGGCTGCCAGCCGTCGGCGTCACCGGGCCCGGTGAAGTAGCCGTTCCATGCCGTGACCACCCGGCCGAACGCGGCAGCGCAGCACGGATCCAGTTCGTATCGTCGAGCGAGTGCCCGCATCCGGTCGTCGTTGACCCGCTGCATCTGCGGCTTCCAATCGACGCCCGCCTCGCCGTACCAGCCGTCGCGCTCTTCGATACCGGCGAGCTTCAGCACCTCGCCGACGGGAGGTCCGGCGGTGGCGAACAACCGACGATCGATATCGTCGACCAGTGCATTGAGCAGCACCGGGGGCAGCTCGATGCCGTCGTCGGGACGCTGGCGGATCGCCTCGAACACATACCATAGCGCGGCCGCCTCGTCGGCTCCGTCACCCGTCATCGCGACGGCCTCGACCGTCACGACGTCACCCCTGACGGGTGAAACAGAGCAGGTCACCGGCAGAAAACCCGTCGAGCCATCCGGTCGGGCCGGTCATCGTCTGCGGGCTAGGCAACTCGCCCAACACGACACGCAGCGACCCACCACCGGCGAGTTGCAACGTTGTATGGCGGTAGCCGATATCGAAATCGATCACCTCGAGATCGGGGGATGCCACCACGGCATGGTTCGTCCGTTCATCGGCCGTCAGCCGGTGGGTGAACTGTCGGCCCGACATCACCTGGGGGATCGAACCGACCAAGCCGGTGTCGCTCCCCCACGTGTCGTCGCTGGTCAGCAACACCTCGTCTAGATACTCGGCGTACTCCTCGAGGAGGTCGCCATCACCGGCGCCATCGGCGCCGTCGGCCGCCTCCGGACCCATGAAATCGAACGCACCCTCGTCGAGCAGCAGCCGGGTCAGCTCGTCGATCCGGCGGGGAGAATCGGCCAACAGCTCGATCGCCCGGTCGAGCAGCCGCTGGTCATCGGGTTCGAGTTCCATCGGTCAGCGTCCGAGGGCGACGGGCGTGGCGACGTACGGCTTGTTGACCAGATCGAAGAAAACGTTGCCCTTGTCATCGACGACGATGAACGCCGGGAAGTCGACGACGTCGATCTTCCACACGGCTTCCATGCCCAACTCGGGCATCTCCAGTACCTCGACGTGGGTGATGCAATCCTGCGCCAGCCGAGCCGCCGGGCCGCCGATGGAGCCGAGGTAGAAACCACCGTGAGCCTTGCACGCCTTCGTGACGGCGGCCGAGCGGTTTCCCTTGGCGAGCATCACGAAGCTGCCGCCCGCCGCCTGGAACTCTTCGACATAGGAGTCCATCCGCCCCGCCGTCGTCGGCCCGAACGAGCCCGACGCCATGCCCACGGGCGTCTTGGCCGGGCCGGCGTAGTAGACGGCAAGATCCTTCATGTACTGCGGCAGACCCTCGCCGGCGTCGAGGCGCTCCTTCAACTTGGCGTGGGCGATGTCACGAGCGACGACGAGTGGGCCGGTGAGCATCACCCGGGTCTTCACCGGGTACTTGCTCAGCGTCGCCCGGATCTCGTCCATCGGACGGGTGAGGTCGATGTGCACCACGTCGGACCCTTCGAGATCGTCGTGGGTGACCTCGGGCAGGAAGCGGGCCGGGTCGGTTTCGAGTTGTTCGAGGAACACCCCGTCGGCGGTGATCTTGCCGAGTGCCTGGCGGTCGGCCGAGCACGACACTGCCATGCCCACCGGGCAGCTGGCTCCGTGGCGGGGCAGTCGGATGATCCGCACGTCGTGACAGAAATACTTGCCACCGAACTGGGCCCCGATGCCGGTCTGCTGCGACAGCTGCAGCACCTTCGCCTCCAACTCGATGTCCCGGAAGGCATGACCGAGCTTCGATCCGGCCAGGGGGAGCGAGTCGAGATATCTCGTC
The DNA here is from genome assembly GCA_031371195.1 of Actinomycetes bacterium. Classification (GTDB taxonomy): domain Bacteria; phylum Actinomycetota; class Acidimicrobiia; order Acidimicrobiales; family Ilumatobacteraceae; genus JANMJD01. The sequence goes on from JANMJD010000023.1 coordinate 1,860, forward strand.
GACGCCAGCTTCGCGGTCTCGACCGCGTACTCGGCCGACGTCCCGCCAATGACCACCGCCAGGTGATACGGCGGGCAGGCGGCGGTGCCGAGGGTCTTCATCTTCTCGAACAGCCACGGCAGCAGCGACTTCTCGTTGAGCAGCGCTTTTGTCTCCTGGAAGAGATAACTCTTGTTGGCGCTGCCCCCGCCTTTTGCCATGAACAGGAACTTGTAGGCCGCCCCGTCGATCGCCTGGATCTTGATCTCGGCCGGCAGGTTGTTGCCGGTGTTGACCTCGTCGTACATGTTCAGCGGCGCCATCTGGCTGTAGCGCAGGTTCGACGTCTGGTAGGTGTTGAACACCCCGCGGGCGATCGCCTCCTCGTCGCCGCCGCCGGTGAACACGAACTGGCCCTTCTTCGCCTTGATGATCGCCGTACCGGTGTCCTGGCACATCGGCAACACGCCCCCGGCGGCGATCGCCGAGTTCTTCAGCAGGTCGATGGCCACGAACCGGTCGTTGTCGGACGCCTCGGGGTCGTCGAGGATGTTGCGCAACTGTTGCAGGTGCCCAGGCCGCAGGAAGTGGGCGATGTCACGCATCGCCGTCTGGGTGAGCAGGGTGATCGCTGCCGGATCCACCTTGAGGAACGTGCCCTCTGGTGTCTCAAAGGTCGACACACCTTCGGTTGTCAGCATCCGGTACGGCGTCTCGTCGGGGCCGAGGGGGAGCAGTTCGGTGAACTCGAAGTCCGGCATGTCCACATTCTGACTTCTCGGGCCTCCAGGCACCACCTGCGGGTTTCCGATCAGCGATCTCGGCGCGCTCGTTGCCAGATCTGGGACTGTCCGCGCCGGGACGCCCGACCCGCGGCCAACGGGCCGATGACGATGTCGCCATTGTCGAACCAAACCTGGCGGACGATGCTGCTCCTCGCAAGACTCGGAACCGGCGGAGCCGACTTGCCTCAGCTGCAGATCACGTGACCAGGCCGTAGCATACAGTGCTAGCATCTGCTGCTATGGCGACGACTCGAACGACATTCAGCCTCGACGAGGCACTTGCGGAACAAGCCCGCGAGCTCCACGTGAACGTCTCGGCCGCGGCCCGAGACGGTGTCGCTGCCGCGGTGCGGTCGGCACTGGCACAAGCCGACCGTCGCGCCTACGTCAACATGCCGGAGTCTGTCGACAAATTCTGGACCGATGCCGAAGTGTGGGGTGCCGAGTGAACCGCGGCGAGGTCTGGCTGGCAGAAGCGGGACGCAAACGCCGTCCCGTCCTGGTCCTCACCCGCACGGAGGTCCTCGACGTCCGATCGCTCGTGACGGTTGCAGAAATCACAACCTCGGCGCGAGGTCTCGCAGCAGAAGTCGATGTCGATCACTCCTCTGTCGGGCTTGATCAGGAATCAGTCGTGAACTGCGACGGTCTCCACACCGTCGCTCAGTCCACGCTCACCACGCACGTTGGTGACATCGACAACGACACGATGCACCGGGTGTGCACGGCAATCAGCTACGCGCTCGGGTGCTGAGCTGCCAACAGCCAGGGTACAAGCAGCATGGGTGATGGCCTGATCAGCTGCGGCGGTGGCGGGTGGAGATGTATTCGTCGGCCCAGGCCCGGGTGCTGCGCCACTGTCCGTCTTGGGCCTTCTGAGCTCGAAGACGACCCCGGTTGGCGGCGACCCGAAACGCTCCTTCGGTGAGGGCGTTATCGGCAAGCGCAGCCAGTGGCACGAGCCGGTTCGGTCCCGCGACCGCGGGGACCACGAAGCGGTACAGGTTGTCCATCACCGAGCGGGCGAGCATCTCTCCCAACGGGCCCGGATCGCCCGCGTCGGCGGAGCGCAGCGCCCTGAGGTACTGGGTGCGGTCGCGTTTGTAGATGATTGTCGGGGCGTATCCGAGGCGAACGAGGACCAAGTTGAAGAGCAGTCGCCCGGTGCGACCGTTCCCATCGAGGAATGGGTGGGCGGCGATCCGGTGACGTCAACCGCTGCGACCCCGGTTACCGAGTGCCTCCGCCGTCAGGGTGATGAACAAACTGTTGTGGGTGCCTGTCGGGTCGCGAGTTTGGTCGTCGAAGTAGAGCGGTGTCGCTGGCCGCCGGACGCGCACTCAATTTGCGCGCCCATCGGCCGGGAGCGCGGTTTGAAGGTGCCGACCGCATGTCGGTCGGTGTCGTCGAGATCGTGTTTTCGGAGGTACTCGCACAGGTGCTGGCGAGCACGAGCGACGACGCCCCTGCCGGTTGCCGGTCGAGCACGTACAGCAAAGCGAGCCAACCACCCCAGGAGTGCCCGAAGAGGTGGAAGCGTTCGATGTTCAGCTGATCGAGCACTTGGTCGAGCTCGGTCTCGAACGTCGACATCACCCACAGCTCGTCGTCGTCTGGCCGGTCGCTGTTGCCGCAGCCCAGCTGGTCATAGAACACAACGGCGCGGTCATCGCAGGCCAGCTCCGCTAGCGGCTCGAGGTAGTTGTGCGGCAGGCCAGGGCCACCGTGGAGCACGACGATCGGCGCCGACCGCGAACGATCGAGACTGCCTTCGACCCTATACCAGGTCTTGTGGTTCCCGGTCGTGACGTAGCCCTCTGCCCTCATCGCGCATCCCCCTGCATGGTCTGAATGCTGTTCGTCACTGCCGCGGACCCGGATCACCAGCGCTGCGGTGCTTCCTTCGCGCAGACCAGCTCCACCACGAGCGATATCCTGCCGCTTGTCGGATGAGCATGCCGGCTGCACGACATTGCGCCCGGTAACGACCAGCACGATCGAGCCAGAATGCAACGCGTTACCGCTCGGCACTGACCACTCGGTAACGGCCCGAGCAGACGCACCCCCGGCTTCGTCGTGTCGGTCGGCCACCGCGGTGAGCGCGCTATGCGATGTGACTCGCCGATATCGCCCGCTGCAAGAGTTGCTCCGATGCGCGCACGTTGTGTGAGTCGATACGCACCCATCTGTTCATCGCTCGACCCTTCATCCAAGCGAGCGTCGCGGTCGAGTCGGCGAGCACGGCCTGCGGTGTGGCCGGGTCGATGTGCACCAACGCTCCGCCTTGGCCGCGTCACATAGGCGTGACATGGGCTCTGAGTTCGATTTCATCCGGTCGGGCGGCGGGGCGGTGTCGCTTGCGCGCCGCTTGCGCGGAGGTGTTGTCGTGGCGGGCATGGAGACTTGCGTCGTTCGTGAGACCGTTCGTGCTCGGCTCGGCGGTGCGTTGTGTGAGTGTCGGGCGGCGATTGGCGAGTATCAGTCGGGGGTGATCGACGAGTCCGAGATGCGCCGTCGGTTGATTGTTCACGGGGTGATCGACTTCGCCGACGAGATCTGGATTCTCGATCTTGATGCGGGGCGATGGTGCCGATTCGACGGTGTCAGTGTCTGCGTCGGTCGGTCGCCGTTCGATCGGCTTCGGTTCGATCACTGGCGAATCGTGATCGATCGACTCGCCGGGCAGCTCCAGGGTGAGGTCGGGTGATGACGTTCGTGCCGACCCACGCCGCTCCCGTCGATGGCTGCGATACGTGGAGCGAGCCCGATGCGGCGCAGCCGATCGGTCCGTCGTTGCCGGGGCGCAGCGCGGTGCGGGTTCTGCGGTGGTGGGGTGATTGGGCCCAGATCGAATGTTCGAACGGTTGGACGGCGTGGATCGATGGACGCCGGCTTGATGTGTGGGCGGCGTCCCCGGTCGGGAGTGGGACCGAGTCTGTCGTCGGCTCGGCGGGGGGGCCGCATGGGGCGGTCGATCGGGCGGCCGGTTGGTTGGTTCGCGGCGGGGTGACGGTGTCGTTGCCGTTGGTCGGAGCGATCGCGACGGGGTTGGCGACTTTCCTGCCGTGGGTACGGGCGGTGGGTGTGTCGTTCGACGCCATGGACCTGTACGCCAGGGTGTTGTTCGATCCCGATGCTCCGCCGTCGGGTCTCCGGGTCGGGCTGTTGTTGCTGATGCTTGCTGCCGCGGCGGGTGCACTCTCGATCCGCCCGTATTCGGTCTCGGCCCGCCGTCTGGTTGGGGCGGTGATCGCCGGCGTTGCGTTGTTGTTCATCGTTCGGCTCCGTCGAGCGCTGGACGGTCAGCCCGCCGATTCCGATGCGCGGGGCCTGCTCGACGTCCTCGGACCCGGTGCGTGCCTCGCCCTGGCCGCCGGAGTGTCGATCGTCGTCGGCCGAGTCCGTGACGAAGGTGCTCGTCGATGATGCGGATTCGTGTGACGGGGTCCTCGTGGAATCGGGACATCCGCGTCGATGACTACGCCCGCTTCGGGGTTGGCCGTGCCGGTGGCATGCCGTCTCGATGGGTGCGACCCCCTGCCGGGCCGACGCGCTGGTCAGGATCACGGGACATCATTCGCTGTCGACCGTCGCCGAGGCCGACGCCGCGGCGCTACTGGTCGCCGGCACGACAGTCACCGGTCACGGCGCGCGACGTGTCGCCAAGCAGTCGACATCGCCAACCGCTGCGGGTGACGGATGATGTCACACCGTTCGTCGCCCACCCTGAGCGCGACCGACGGTGGGGCGATCGCCTGTGCCTCGGTATGCCTTATCGCCGCCCAGTTCGCGGTGTTCTACGCGAACAGGATCGGCATGTCCGGCTTCGTCGGCGGCGTGGCTCGATCCGTGGCTGTCCGTGTCGGTGATCGAGCGCTGGGGCGATTGGGCCTTGGTGTGTGTTCCAACAAATGGACCGACCGAATCGACGGTCGGGCTCTGCAGGAGGTACGAACATGAGTGACATTCCCCACGGCGCACCGCGCGGCCCATCCAGTCCCGGGGGACCCGACGACGGCCCACCCCAGGGTCCGCCGCGGGGCCCGGACGACAGTTGGAATCAACCCGGATCGGGGGGTCCACCGTCCGGACCGAATCAGCGACCCGTGTGGTTGCCGTACGCCGTCGGCGCGATGGTGTTGGCCCTGATCTTCGGAGTGTTCGCGTTGAGCGGGCGCACTCCGGGCACGGGTGACTCGACTGCGGCTCCGTCGACGACTGAAGCCGCCCCGACGGAGATCTTCCTCGAGTCGGCGGCGTCGCTCGGGACCAATCCGTTCACCGCGGACGTCGAGCGGAACGCACCGTCGACGATCGTTCCACCGGTGGTGGCCCCACCGACCGAGGTTCCGACGACCATCGCGGCAACGACGGTCGTGCCGACCACGGCGCCCGGCACAACGTTGGCCCGGCGGGTTCCCGCCACCGGGGTGAACACCCGAACCGGCAACACTCCCGGCCTCTACGGTGGGACTCGCAACAATTCGAGTTGCGACCGCGAGCTGATGATCACGTTCCTGATGGACCACCGCGACAAGGCCGAAGCGTGGGCCGGCGTCCAGGGCATCTCGGTATCGCAGATCCCGGACTACATTCGCTCGCTGACCCCGGTGATCCTGCGCGAGGACACCCGGGTGACCAATCACGGATTCAAATTCGGGCGCTCGACATCGAACCAGTCGGTGCTCCAGGCGGGCACAGCGGTGCTCGTCGACTACTACGGGGTGCCGCGGGCCCGCTGCAAGTGCGGCAACCCGTTGACCGAACCATATGAGACGCCCCAGACCTACACCGGGACTCCGTGGTCGTGGTGGGATCCGATCGACGTGGTCATCTACCGGCCGGCGACGATCAGGATCGAGATCTTCATCCTGATCGCCGTCGACACCGGTGAGGCCTACGCCCGTCCGACGGGGTCGGACGGGAGCACCGATTTCGATGCCCCGCCCGACTGGACCGACCTCGTCAACCCCGGGGACTGGACGGACCTCGTCAACCCCGGCGTGCCGACGACCAGCCCGACGACGACGCCGACGACGGCAGTTACGACGACCGTTGCGCCGACCACCGTGGCACCTCCGACGACTCCGGCACCTCAGATCATCGACATCACCGGACTAGGCAGCACCACGGCGTCGTCGGCGTCCAACGGCTTCCCGGGTGATCTGGCGGTCGATGGGGACATCACAACATCGTGGTTCTCCGATGGCCGCGGGGGCGACGACCCGTTCGACGACGCCGAGTTGTTCACCTGGACGACGCCTGGCCAGGCGCTGATCAGCGACATCGAGATCGTCGGGAATGGTTCGAACCTGAAATATTCGACGGGCTATGGGTTCGCTTCGATCACGATCGAGGTGATCGACGTCAACAACGGGGTTGTGTTCAGCCAAACCGTGCCATTTCCCGTGACGGGTTCGGTGACCGTGCAGCCCGGCGTCGTCGGTGCCGCGATCGACGTGATCCTGAATGGTCACGAGTCACCCGATTGCGGAGGTTTCGCCGAACTGTACGTGCGCGGTGCGCAGATCCCGTGAAACCGTCGCCCCCGGTGTCACGCGTCGGTCGAGGCGCCGGATCCGTCGAGGGATGACGTTCGCTCGATCTGCTCGGATCATCGTCCTATCGGGCGGTGATCCGAGCAGCGAGTGTTTCGGTTACCCGGTCCGGGACCACCCCAAGATCATCCAGTGCCGCCCGGCACCGGTCATACGCATGTCGCGCTCCGGTTCTGTCGCCGGCGGCGAGGCATGCGGTGATCGCCACGCGGTGAGCCGGTTCCGCCCACTGGTCCGCGACGAGCGCCCGTTCGGCCATCGCCCGAGCCTCGTCGAGCCGACCGACGCCGACGAGCAGTTCACCGGCGCGGGTGGCCGCACCGATCAACCGATCGTGCATCCGCTGTCGGATCGGTGCCGCCCAATCGAACGTGGCGAGATCCGCCAGGTACTCGCCCTGCCACAGAGCCACGGCGGCGCTTGCCTCGATCAGATGTTGGGAGGCCATACCGCCAGCGGCGGCCGCGTCGGCGGCGTCGAGATGTCGCTCGGCGCGCCACGCGTCAATGGTGATCGAGGCGTCGTCGCGGAGTTGGAGGACACCGGCGTCCTGCCGGAGAAACCACGACGCGTCGCCTTTCTGACGACCCGGTTCCAGGATCGCTTGGAGGTAGGTCAGCGTCATCCGCAAGTTGGCGGAAACCGAGTGCTCGTCGAATTCCGGCCACAGCAGGAGGCCGAGCCGTTCGCGGCGGATGGAACGGAAGCTGATCAGGGTCGCCAGCAGTTGACGGACGCGTTCACGCCGCCAGTCGCGATGGTCGACGACCTGTGTTCCCCGCTGCATCGACAATGGCCCGAACGCCCGTATGCGTAGTTCCTCGGTCGGGGCGAAGGCGATACTGCGACGAAGCGCCAGGGTGTGTCGGGCGTTGACGGCGTCGGAGCGATCGGTCGCCCGGTTCAGTGCTTCGCGGGTCACGATGGGATGGCGTTCGGCCAACTGTCGAATCAGGCGGTCAGCGTGCTCGTGGTGCCCGGCGAAGCCGATCGCCAACTCGGCGGCGAGGGATGGGGGCAGGACCGTCAACACGGCATCCCAGTCCGCCCACCCGTCGAGCCGCATATCCGATCGAGCTGTGGTGTCTCCGGAACGCAAGGCGAGCAGCGCTGCGCAGATCGCCAACATTCGCTGCCGGCTCGGGCCGCGCGGCAACGTGTCGATCCACGTCCGGGCGCGATCGTTGAACAGGTATGGCAGTACGGGCAACCATCCGACGATGCGCCCGGCACCCGTTGCCGACAATTCGTGTGGATCCAGTCCCTCGGACAGCACCCGGCGAGCCGCCGACTCGTCACCTCGGGCGACGGCCCCCGCGGCCAAGGCGATCGACCAACTGGCAGCCAACAGACCGCGGTCGTCGGGGTGCCGCACGAGCGAGCCGATCCGGGCGCACAACATGCCGACCTGGTCGAGATCGTGATGATGCGCGGCGATCGTGGCGGCAACGGCCAAGGACGGCACTCGTTCGGGCAACGGAAGACGCGGCCCGGGATCGCCGATGTCGGGATGATCGACGGGTACGTGGTGGCCGGCGTTCCAGGCGGCAACGATCGGAAGGATTCGGGCGAACCCGGTTCCCCCGGCGGGATAGATCGATTGGGCGGCGTCGGCGGCCCGGCGAGCGAACGGGATCGCCCGATCGGCATCGCCATCGCGGATCTCGGCCAACGCCCGGTACATCGAGGGGAAATGCCCCAGCCTCGCCTCGATCGCTTCGTCACCGCCGAGATGTGCTCGCACTCCGTCGGTGTCACCGGTGATGTCGCAAAGATTTGCCGCGGTGATCTGCACCAGTGTGTGCGGGGCCAGCCTCCGGTCGTGAGCGGTGCGCGCCTGCACCAGATTGGCGGTCGCCCGGACCGCATCGCCGCGGATCCAATCAACATACGAGGCCCGCACGTTGCATGCCACCGCTCGGCTGATCTGACCGTCGGCTCGAAATGCGTTGACCGCCCGATCGAACGCGGCGCGGCAGTCCGACGACCACGGGTCGGCGACCCGCTCGATCATCGCCTCGAGATAGATCACCTCCGGTCGCAGCGCATAGATCGACGGAACAAGCCGCCGCCACTCGGCGAGCAGATCACCCCACGGCGGTCTTCGCTGGTCGTTGCAACCTTCCACGAGCACCACCAGGGCCGCATCCCAGTCAGCGGCGTGGGCCAACATCTCGAATGCCGCAGCGAACTCCTCGCGCTCCGAGAGAACGCCGGCGGCCCGCCGGCGAGCTTCAACGACGCCCGGAATCAACAACGTCGTCGTCAGCAATTCGGCCCACAGATGATGCGGTCGGATACCGACGGCATGGTCGAACGAGACGAGCGGGATCCCGGCGAGCCGATCACACGCGACCGGTTGTCCAACGGCCGCGTCGAGCAGCGCCTGCTCACCTCCACCGATGGCCACCGCCACGACGAAGGCAAAGCGGTCCGCGGCATCGAGACCACTCAGCACCTCGTCCTCCACGAACCGCAGGGCAATCGCCTGCCCGGATACGGCCGCGAGTTCGGCGAGAGCCGGCCAGCCGCTCATCCCGGCCAACAAGACCGGATCGACACCATGCCGCCGAGCCAATTCACACGATTCCGCGGGGGTCAACACGAGGTCCGCTTCGGTCAACTCCAATGCTTGCCCCGTCGCCACCAAGCGAGCCCGGCCGTGGACGGGCAGTCGTCGACCGGCCAGCACAACCGAGGCGTTCGCCGGCAAATCCGCCATCAGCGCAACGATCGCGGCCATCCCGGCCGATCGCGGGTCGATCCAATGGACATCGTCAAGCACCAAGCAGACCCGATCGGGACTGATCGCCCACGCCGCCTCGACGACATCGCCGACCGTCGGGAAATCACCCTCGGCCGGTTCCCGGCCCAGCGCCCGGAGCAACCCGGCCAGGAGCCGCGACGGAGTCGAATCACCCCCATCACACGACAAATACGCGTCGCGGCCCAGCCCGCGCAGATCGGCCAACGCCTGTACGAGCAGCGTGGTCTTCCCGAACCCGGCACCCGCCTCGATGACAATCAACCGCCGATTGAACCGTTCGGCAACGACATCGAGCAGCCGGCCCCGGACAAACGCGTATCTTCCCAGCGGGGGCGGCGCGTACCGAAATGGCCGGTGCACGCCCTCATCGTAGACGGTCGAAGCAACCGGGCCGACCACGCCACCGCACGGACGTCGCGTGGGCGATCCAGGCTTCAGAGAACCGACCCATCCGCAATAGCTCCGCCAACAACGTCGCGTCCCGATCGTCATTCTTCACCCGCCGGTTCCCATAGCTGTGCGCCTTCGGACAGGTCGACCGGCGGCGGCCCGGGGTGTCGCCCAATGCAGGATGCAGAGCACGGCCGCAGCCAGAACGGCGCGGAGGCGCCTCCAAGGAACTCGGCGGCGTGGCCACCGACGTCATAGCGTGAGTTCAGCAGCAGCGATTGCGTGATCAGTGACGCCGCAACGAGTGCTGGTCCACGTCGCGCTGATCACGATACCCATCGACCAGCTGCCAGGTCGCTGTTTTCATGTCCTACTCCCCGAGCACCGCGCGCTTCGAAGGCAATCGTCGTGGCGAGCGACTACCCCCACCCGACCACTCGATCGACTACCTCCGCCAGATGGAGACCCTCGTCGGCTCCTCGACGCATCGGCGCGTGTCGGGCTGCTCGGAGCTAACGTCGCACGCTGCTACAACATCACCTCGACGCGCTGACGGCTTGCTTTTTCTACGCGGTCACGCTGGCCGGGAGGACGAGGGGTTCATCTACCGCGTTGAGTCGCAGGAATCGATTAGCGCCAACTCAACTGAGCCGCAGGTTTCGAGGCGCGGTGCGGCGGGCAGCTGGCTCGGCCGCCCGGGACGTCCGCCCGAATCTCGCTGGCGAAGCGGAGATCAGCTCGGACGACAGACGAGCAGCAGGCGGTGCTCCGGGATGTTGTCGACGAACGAGGTGCGCGCCTCCTCGTCGTCGATTCGAGCCGCCCGTTGGAGCAGCTCGGCTCGGCCTGCATCAAGCACCTGTTCGACGCGGGCACGATCATCGAGCATCTGGAAGACATCGGCGACGCTGAGGAAGAGTC
>JANMJD010000080.1:0-7154 GCA_031371195.1 Actinomycetes bacterium
CCTCAAGGTCGAGGCCGATCCGCAGCATCCGAGGTGGCTGCGCACGGTCCGGGCCGTGGGATACCGGTGGGAGGGGTGAACGTGCTCTCCGGAAGTGAGGTCACTGCCGTCCTCGATCACCAAACCGCCGTGATGGCCGAGATTACCTCGGGAGCGCCGCTGCCGGTGGTGCTCGACTCCGTGGTCTGCTCCCTCGAGGAGCTGATGCCTGCGAGCCAATGCTCAATTCTGTTACTCGATGACGTGGGAACGCTGCGGCACGGTTCGGCGCCGACTCTGCCGATGGCATATTCCGCGGCGATCGATGGGCTGGCGCCGGGGCCGTTCGCTGGTTCCTGCGGGACCGCTGTCCATTTGGGTCAACCGGTCATTGCCATTGATGTCACGACCGATCCGCGCTGGGAGCTGTTCCGTGACCTCGCCGCGCGCCACCGTCTGCGCGCCTGTTGGTCGAGTCCGATCCGATGCCGATCGCAGGTCGTGGGCACGTTTGCCGTCTATCATCAGACGCCCTACGAGCCCGACCAGCGGGACGAAGAACTGGTCCGCCGGTTTACCCATCTGGCCTCACTGGCCGTCGAGCATGACCAGGCGTCAAAAGAACGCGAGGCGCGACATGAAGCCGACCTTGCCCGCCAATCGGCCGAACGAGCCAACCTGGCCAAGTCGCAGTTCGTGACGGCCCTGAGCCATGAGCTACGAACGCCGTTGCAGGCCATCACCGGCTTCACCGAAAACCTGCAGACCCTCGACCTGTCACCCGATCAGCGTCGTGTCGCGCTTGAACGGATCGGTCTCGCCTCGGCCCACATCTTGTCGATCGTCGATGATGTGCTCGACCTCGCCCGGGTCGAAGCCGGAGCGATGCCCATCGACCTGGCTGTTCTTCACTCGCACGAAGTGATCGCCGCGTCTCTCGACCTCATCCAGCCCCTCGCCGACCGGCGCAGCGTGACGATCGAACACACGGGTCCGCCCGTGGCGGTGCGCGCGGATCGCCGACGCCTGCAGCAAGTGATCCTCAACCTGGTGTCGAACGCTGTTCGGTTCTCACCTTCGAACAGCACCGTACGCATCGCCACCGAGGCAGGTCCTGACCGCGTCGGCATCCACGTGATCGATCAGGGCCCCGGGATTCCCAGCGAACTCCTCGCCCGACTGTTCGTGCCCTTCGACCGCCTCGGCGCCGACGCCGGACGCGAAGGCGGAGCGGGACTCGGCTTGGTCCTCGCCCGACGCCTGACCGAAGCGATGAACGGCACGTTCGACCTGGCCAGCGTCGTCGGCGTCGGCACCCACATCACCATCACCCTGGCTGCCGTTCAGGCCGATCGCCCCCACGAGTGAGCCATCCCGATCAAGCGGATGCACCAAGGATCAACTCGCACCGGCCCAGCCGGTCACGCCGACGATGCGTAGCACCAGTACCCGGTGGAAGGGCTGGTCCTGGTATTGCGGGTAGCGCTCGGACAGTCGATCGGTCAGAGCCGCCGCCCGGCTCGCGGAGGCGTCGGCCTGCCAGCGGAGTTCGGCCCGTACCCACCAGAGCCGTGACCAGTCGTCGCGATCCCAGTGCTCCACGAGCAGCGTCGCTCGGGGATCGGTCTCCAGGTTCTGCTCTCGTTGGAGCCGCGACGATGCCTTCGGTTTCACCTGGTCGATGGGGATGCCGAGGTAGGTGTCGTCGTCGGTTACTTGGTCGAGCGCGTACGCCACGGGTACGGCATCGACGCCACGCTCGGGATGCATCGTGCACAGGATCCCGTGGTCGGCGACCGTCAATCGGGCCAGTGCTTCGGTTTCGGTGAGCTTCACATCGCTATTCTGGCCCGCGTGCCAGGTCCGCGATTCGTCCAGATTTTCATCGCCAACTCCAATGAGCGGAGGGTCCAGTGAACCTCGCGGTGTGGGTGCAACGTCACGGTCGGGGCCGACCGAACGATCCGGCGCTGGCCGACGGTGAGACCGTCCACGCCAGATGGGGGGAGTTCGCCGCCCGCACGGCGGCTGCGGCGGCCGGTTTGTGCGCGGAATTCGGCCTGTCGCCCGGCGACCGGGTCGCGATCGTTATGCGCAACCGCCCCGAGTATCTCGAAGCGCAGTTCACCATTTGGCACGCCGGTCTCGTAGCCGTACCGGTCAACGCCCGCCTGCACCGCGACGAGATTGCCTACATCCTCGACCACAGCGGCACTGCGGTCGTCGTGACCGACGACGACCATGCCGCCGACGTCAAATCACTGGTCGGCACGGTTCCATCCCTCCAGGCAGCGGTGGTCGCACCGAGCGACCAGTGGGATCGGCTCACCGCCTCGTCGCCGATGCCGCTCGTGGACCGGCGACCCGACGACCCGGCCTGGTTGTTCTACACCAGCGGCACGACCGGACGGCCCAAGGGGGCCACGCTGACCAATCGCAACCTGATGATGGCGTCGCTCAGCTATTTCGCCGATATCGATCCGGTGAGCTCGCACGATTCCATCCTCCATGCCGCGCCGTTGTCGCACGGTTCGGGGCTCTACGGGCTGCCGCACGTGGCTCGTGGCGCGGTGAGCGTCATTCCGCACTCTGGTGGCGTCGATGGCGACGAGATCGCCGCCCTGCTCCGCCGCTGGCCGGGCATGTCGTTCTTCGCGGCGCCGACGATGATCAAGCGGCTGACGGGCGACCCGGCCATTGCGGGCGGGGATCTAACCAACCTGAAGACGATCATCTACGGCGGCGCGCCGATGTACCTGGCTGATCTGGAGGATGCCCTCGCGGTCTTCGGGCCCCGCTTGGCCCAGATCTATGGGCAGGGTGAGACCCCGATGACGATCACCGGCCTGTCGAAGGCCGACCATGCCGATCGAGGTCATCCGCGGTGGCGTGACCGGTTGCAAAGCGTCGGCAGCGCTCGCACCGATGTCGAGGTCCGTGTCGTTGACGACACCGACCGCGAACTGCCCGTCGGTGCGATCGGCGAGATCGTCGTCCGCGGTGATGTGGTGATGGCCGGTTACTGGAATCAGCCTGAGGCCAGTGCCGAGTCGTTGCGCGGTGGCTGGCTGCATACCGGCGACATCGGCAGCTTCGACGAGGATGGCTACCTGACCCTGCGCGACCGGTCCAAGGACCTGATCATCAGCGGGGGGATGAACATTTACCCCCGCGAGGTCGAAGAGGCACTGCTGCTCCACCCCGGGGTCGGTGCCGTCTCCGTTGTCGGTCGACCCGATCCCGAGTGGGGCGAGGCGGTGGTGGCGTTTGTGGTCGCGGCCGACGGTTCCGTCCCACCGTCGGTTGAGGACCTCGATCAGACCTGCCTCGATCACATCGCCCGGTTCAAGCGGCCCAAGGAGTACCGGTTCGTCGATTCCTTGCCGACCAACAACTACGGCAAGGTCCTCAAACGAGAACTACGCGACCAACTCCGATCCGAAACCCAGGACCAGGGGCCGCGCTGAGACGCGGGTTGATCGAATGTTGTCGTTGGATATTAAACGTTGATCATTTGGTCAGAAGTCGATGAGATGACCGTGGGTACGGTGCGGGCAGCTACCGGGGGGTAGCTGCTGTGTGCGCCACATCGGTGCACCTGTGACCTGGGGGGTCAACCATGCATTGTCATCGCCCTGTCCGCCGAATGTCGGCGTGCCGAGTCTCACCGAGCCGAGCCACGGCCGCGAACCTCGGGGGCCGGTCATGATCGCCAAGCTGCGGGGGGTGTTCCCGCTTGCGCTGACGATCGCCGTCCTTGGCTATCTCTACGTCGAGTTCGTGCTCAACTTCACCTTCCACTGGGTGACCGACGGCGACTTGGGCATAGGTCTTGCCCTACCGTCGAACTTCCACATGGTGATACCGGCCGGTTTCGTGACCTGGGGCATCTTCTTCATGCTCGGGGCCGACAACGCCGCCGCGGTCAAGACCGTGATCGCGGCGATCGTCGGCAGTCTCGGTGCGCTGGTGTTGATGATTCTCGGGCCCGCAATCGCCGATCTTCCCGACTTCTTCGGCCTCGCCATCGCCGTCGGTGTCGTGGCGTTGGTCCTGGTCCTCGCGGCGCCGTTCAGCGACAAGTACAACGTCGCCGCCACGTTCCCGCCGTTTGCTTCGGTGGTCTTTTGGTGGATCGCCACCGGTCTCGATGGTTGGGCCGACAAGGGCGGAGGCGTCGGCAACAGCCCGGCCGCGCTCGGCGATCCAGCAACCGCTGGCACCGGAGCGTTCGGTGGAGTGATCTCGACGCCGTACTTCATGGTGTTCGTCAACACGCTGGTCACGCTGATCGTCGGGGTCATCTTCGGTATGGCATCGGCTCGGTTGAGCGGGTTGCTGTCGGCGCGGATGAATCCGGCCGACAAGTCGTAACTACCACGGCGCGGTGTCACCTGGCACCGCGCCGATCACCACTACAGATTTCATTCACGAGGAGGGCGATGGCATGGACATCACGATGACGGTCAACGGGACCGTACGGGCAGACACCGTTGAACCGAGAACGCTGCTGGTGCACTACATCCGAGAGCAACTTGGTCTGACCGGGACGAACATCGGGTGCGATACCTCGTCGTGTGGTGCGTGCACCGTGCACGTCGACGGCGAGTCGGCCAAGAGTTGCACGGTGCTCGCCGTCCAAGCCGACGGTGCGACCGTGCTGACGATCGAAGGCTTGGCCCGCGACGGCGTGATGCATCCAATGCAGCAGGCGTTCATGGAAAAGCATGGTCTGCAGTGCGGGTATTGCACCCCCGGCATGGTGATGGCCGCCATCGGCCTCCTCGAAGAGAACCCACGTCCCACCGAGGCCGACGTGCGCGTCGGCCTCGAAGGAAACCTGTGCCGCTGCACCGGCTACCAAAACATCGTCGCCGCAGTCCTGCACGCGGCAGCCCAAGGAGCCCCGACATGACGATGACCGACACCGCCACGACGCCGTTCGTCGGCCAACGGATGCTGCGCCGGGAAGATCCTGCGCTGCTCACCGGAGAGTCGAAGTTCAGCAACGACCTCGCCGTCGTCGGTGCACTGCACCTGGCGGTCGTTCGCAGCCCACATGCTCATGCCCGCATTCTGTCGGTCGACCTCGCCGCGGCACTCGCCAGTCCGGGTGTCGTCGCCGCCTATTCCGGTACCGATTTGGCGTCGACGTGGGCTGGGCCGATGCCGTGTGCCTGGCCGGTGACGGCCGACATGAAGAACCCGACCCACTACCCGCTGGCCGTCAGCAAAGCCGCCTATGTCGGTGACGGAGTTGCCTGTGTATTGGCGACCAGCGCGGTGGCCGCTCGCGACGCAACGGAGTTGGTCGAGGTCGAGTACGAGCCGCTCGGCGCGGTCATCGACCTGGAAGATGCCCTGTCGGACCGGGTCGTCATCCACGACGAACTGGGCACCAACAAGAGCTACACGTGGGACCTTAAAATCGAGGGCCACGATGGTGCGATCGACGAAGCGTTCGCCAACGCGGCCTACGTCGTGAAAGAACGGTTCATCCAACAGCGGCTGATTCCGATGGCGATGGAACCACGGGCCTGTGTCGCGGTGCCCGAACCATTCGGCGGTGGGATGATCCTCTATTCCTCCACCCAGATCCCCCACATCCTCAAGGTGATGGTTGCCCTGACGCTCGGCATTCCCGAGCATCAAATGCGGGTGATCGCCCCGTCGGTCGGCGGTGGTTTCGGGGCGAAGCTCGACGTCTACGCCGAGGAACTGCTGTGTGTTTCGCTTGCCCGGACGTTGGGCCGCCCGGTCCGCTGGAACGAGGACCGCTCCGAGAACGCCCAGGCGACGATTCACGGTCGGGCCCAAACCCAAGACATCGAACTGGCCGCCGACGCCGACGGCAAGCTCACCGCGCTGCGGGTGCGCCTGATCGGGGATATGGGTGCTTACCTGCAACTCGTCACTCCCGGGGTGCCGTTGCTCGGGGCGTTCCTGTATGCCGGGGTCTATGACCTTCCGGCCGCGTACGACTTCAGTTGCACCTCGGTGTTCACGACGATGACCCCGACCGACGCCTACCGTGGGGCGGGGCGGCCCGAGGCCACATACGCCATCGAACGGTCGATGGATCGCCTGGCGACGATGATGGGCATCGACCCATTGGAGCTGCGCAAGCGCAACTACATCGCCACCGACAAGTATCCGTACACCGCGTTTACCGGGCTGGTCTACGACTCGGGCGATCACACCAAGGCGGCCGATGTCGCCGCCGATCTGGTTGGTTACGACTCGGTGCGGGCGATGCAGGCCAACCAGACCGGTACCCGCCGGTTGGGTATCGGCGTCTCGTCGTACTTCGAAATGTGCGGTCTTGCCCCGTCGCGGGTGCTCGCCTCGCTGAACTACGGGGCGGGGGGTTGGGAAGCCGCCACCGTGCGGGTGTTGGCGACCAACAAGGTGCAGGTCGTTACCGGCGCAACACCGCATGGGCAGGGTCACGAAACGTCATGGTCGATGATCGTCGCTGACAAGTTGGGGGTCGCCCCCGAAGACGTCGATGTGCTCCATTCCGATACGGCCATCTCGCCGCTCGGTCTCGACACGTACGGCTCGCGCTCGCTTGTCGTGGGTGGCGTGGCGATTGCGATGGCCTGCGACAAGGTGATCGCCAAGGCGTTGCAGATCGCCGCCCACCAGATGGAAGCCGACCCCGACGATTTGGAGTTCGTCGGTGGATCGTTCCAGGTGAAGGGCTCACCCGATCGGTCGATGCCGTTGGCTGCGATTGCCTTCGGGGCGTTTACCGCCCACAACCTGCCCGACGGGATGGAACCGAACCTCGAGGCGCACACCACGTATGACCCGCCGAACTTCTCGTGGCCGTTCGGTACCCACATCTGCGTCGTCGAGGTTGACACCGAGACGGGTGAAGTCGAGGTGCTCAAGTACGTCGCCGTCGATGATTGCGGTGTGCAGGTCAACCCGCTGATCGTCGAAGGCCAGGTCCACGGCGGCGTCATTCAGGGTCTTGCCCAGGCACTCTACGAAGAGGCGGTCTACGACGCCGACGGCAACCTGCGCAACGGCTCGCTCGCCGAGTACCTGGTGCCGGCGGCCAGTGACGTCCCGTCGATCACACTCGGGCATTCGGTCACCCCATCGCCGACCAACCAACTCGGCGTGAAGGGCGTCGGTGAGGCGGGCACGATCGGAGCGGCACCAGC
>JANMJD010000085.1:0-47711 GCA_031371195.1 Actinomycetes bacterium
GCCGAAGGACTGTTCTCCGTACCCGGCCTCGGCCAATTCCTCACCCGCGCCGTGCAAAGCCGTGACGTGGTGAAGGTACAGGGTGCGGTCCTCACCGTCGCCCTCGTCTACGTACTCGTCAATCTGGCGGCCGATGTCGCCCTCGCCCTGCTCGACCCCCGGGTCCGCCTCGAGCGGCGGGCGGCATGAGGCGCTGGTGGAGAATCCTCAAGGACCTGGGCGTCGGCGGAATGGCCGCCGCCGGCTGGCTGACGGTGATCTCGGCCGCGGCGATCACCGCGCCCTGGTTACCATTCGATCGCCACCAGAATCTGCGCAACATCCGCGCCGCCCCATCGTGGGCGCATCCATTCGGCACCGATTCGCGCGGGGTCGACATGGTCGCCCGGGTGATCGACGGCTCGCGCATGTCGCTGCTCGTCGGCCTGCTGGCGGGCACGATCAGCCTGGTCATCGGCTCGGCCATCGGCATCACCGCCGGCTATCTGCGTGGACCGACCGACCGGGTGGCCGTCATCGGCCTCGATGCCCTGTCGGCCTTCCCGGCGTTCGCCGCCGCCAGCGTGGCCTCGATCATCTGGGGCCAGAGCCTGCGTACGCTGGTGCTGATCCTGGGATTTCTGATCGTGCCCGTCTTCGCCCGCATCACCCGGGCGACCACGTTGCCGCTCGCCGAACGTGACTTCGTGCTCGCCTCGCGGATGTACGGCGCACGGCACCGGCGGGTGATCCGTCGCGAACTGTTGCCCAACGTCGCCGTACCGATCATCTCGTACGGACTGCTCGTCGTTGGGATCATCATCGCCATCGAGGGTGCCCTGTCGTTCTTCGGTGCCGGGCTGCCCGACAGCGCTGTGACCTGGGGCAAGCTGATCGCCGCCGGCCAGGAACGGGTCGACCGTTCGCCCCACCTGGCGCTGATCCCGGCCGGGGTGATCGTCGCCACCGTGCTGGCGTTGAACACCGTGGCCGAACGATGGCAACAACGTTGGCTGTTCGGCGGCCGGCCGCCCACGGTGCGGGCGACCGCGAGGGTTGCCGGCATCCACCTGACCGAGTCGGCCCTGGTGCCCGGCGCCCGCCGAGCGCTTCGCTTCGAGGCGGTACGCACCTGGCTCGACACCCCGTTCGGAGACGTGCGGGCCGTCGACGGCGTGGATCTGACGATCGAACCCGGGCAACTGGTCGCGCTGGTCGGCGAAAGCGGGTCGGGCAAGACGATGCTGGCCCGCAGCGTGCTCGGCGTCATCAACACACCGTTGTCACGTACGTCGAGCGGCCGGATCATGTTCGGCGACATCGACCTGCGGGGGATCGACGAGGCGTCGATGACCCGCATCCGCGGTCGGCGGATCGCGATGATCTTCCAGGATCCGATGACCAGCCTCGACCCCGTGCAGCGGCTGGGACGTCAGCTGACCGAACCTTTGCGGGTCCACCTCGGCCTCAATCGAGGCGACGCCCGCCAACAGGCACTGCATCTTCTGCAGGCGGTCGGTATTCCCGATGGCGAGCGGCGGCTGCGGGCCTATCCCCACGAACTATCCGGCGGAATGCGCCAACGAGCGGCTATCGCCATCGCCCTGTCGTGCGACCCCGACATCCTCATCGCCGACGAACCGACGAGCGCATTGGACGTGACGGTGCAGGCCCAGATCCTGGATCTGCTCGATGGTCTGCGGGTCGAGCGGAAGTTGGCTGTGCTGCTGATCACCCACGACCTGGGCATCGTTGCCAGCCGGGCCGACGAGGTCGCCGTGATGTATGCCGGACGGATCGTCGAACACGGCACGACGCGGGCGCTGTTCAACCAGCCGTCGCACCCGTACACCCGAGCGTTGCTCGGGGCCATTCCACGGCTGGACACGGTGAGCCATCAACGCCTGGCGAGTATTCCGGGGACTCCACCCATCCTCATCGGCCGGCCCGCCGCCTGCTCGTTCGCGCCGCGCTGCCCCGACGTGCATGCGGCATGCCTCGAGGCCGAACCGGTACTGGAGCCGGCGGGGCACACCGTCGCCGCCTGCTGGGCTGCTTCCGCGGCGGTCGGCCCACGCGCGGGTTCACATCCACCGGGTTGAACACCGGTTTGAACTGGCCGTGTCGGGCCGCGAGACTGCGTGGATGGGACGAGCGCACCTGGCCACCGGCATCGAGATCGAATACGAGACGTTCGGTGCGCCCGACGACCCCGCGCTGCTGTTGATCATGGGCCTCACCGCTCAGATGACGGCGTGGCCCGACGCGATGTGCCGCATGCTGGCAACCGACCGCCACGTCATCCGCTTCGACAATCGCGACTGCGGGCTGTCGACGAAGTTCGACGGTGTCGAGGTCGACATCATGGCCGTGATCACCCAGGCGTTGGCCGAGGAGGAGGCGCCGACCGTGCCCTACACGTTGTCGGACATGGCCGCCGATGCCGTGGGACTGCTCGACCATCTCGGCATCAAACAGAGCCACGTCGTCGGCGCCTCGATGGGCGGGATGATCGCCCAGACCTTCGCCATCGAACATCCCGAACGCACGTTGACACTCACCTCGATCATGTCGCAGCCTGGTGACCCCGACGTCGGCCAACCCACTGCCGAGGCGATGGCCGTGCTGTTCACCCCTCCCCCGACCGATCGCCCCGCCTACATCGACTCGTCGATCGGCTGGGGCGTGTGGTCGTCATCGAAGTACTTCGATGCCGATGAAGCCCGGGCCCAGGCGGCCGCGGACTACGACCGATCGTTCTATCCCGAGGGCGCCCCCCGCCAGATGGCGGCGATCTATGCGAGCGGTCGTCGCAGCGACCGGCTCAAGGCGCTCGACACCCCGACGCTGGTCATTCACGGCCGCGACGACAAGTTGATCACGCCGTCGGGCGGGGTACGCACCGCCGAGTTGATCGAGGGGGCCAACTTGCTCCTGATGGCCGACATGGGCCACGACCTGCCTGAGCCGCTGATACCGGTGATCGTCGACGCGATCCGTTCCCACACCCGCCGCTGAGGAAGAATCGGCCGATGACAGGACCGCTCTCCGGGTACAGGATCATCGAGATTGCCGGCATCGGGCCGGGACCCTTCGCGGCGATGATGCTCGCCGACATGGGGGCCGAGGTGATTCGCATCGAACGGGCTCAGGCCGTGCGGGACCCGGTACCCGATGGGCCTTACTTCGACGTGTTGCAGCGTGGACGGCGAAATGTCGCCCTCGACCTCAAGCATCCCGACGGGGTGGAGACATTGCTCACGCTGGTGGAATCGGCCGATGCGATCATCGAGGGCTTCCGCCCCGGGGTGATGGAGCGTCTCGGGGTCGGCCCCGATGTCTGCCTCGCCCGCAACCCCCGGATCATCTTCGGACGGATGACCGGCTGGGGTCAGGACGGTCCGTACGCCCTTGCCGCCGGCCACGACATCAACTACATCTCGCTCGCCGGGGCCTTGGCCCACTTCGGTCGGGCCGACAGCGGGCCGGTGCCGCCGCTGAACATGGTCGGCGACTTCGGTGGTGGTGGCATGTTCCTCGCCTACGGCGTGGTCTGCGCCCTGCTCGAGGCCCAGAAGTCGGGCAGCGGCCAGATCGTCGACACGGCGATGGTCGACGGGACTGCGGCGCTGATGGCGTTCTTTTGGTCGTTCAGTGCGATCGGTGCCTTCGACCAGAACGCGCGGGGCACCAACCTGCTCGACACCGGCGCCCACTTCTACGACGTCTACCGATGCTCCGACGGCGAGTACATCTCGATCGGTTCCATCGAACCGCAGTTCTATGCCGAGCTCCTCCGACTGATCGACCTGACCGACGATGCCGAGTTCGCCCAGCAGAACGACAAGAGCCAGTGGCCACATCTCAAGCAGCGTCTGGCCGACCTCTTCGCCACCAGAACCCGTGACGAATGGTGCGCCGTGATGGAGATGACCGATGTGTGCTTCGCTCCCGTGCTGACGATGACCGAGGCCGTCTCCCACCCGCACAATGTCGCCCGCCAGACGTTCGTCGAGCGCGACGGGCAGACCCAGCCGGCGCCGGCCCCGCGGTTCTCACGCACCACCGCCGCACTCGGTCGATCGCCGGCCCACGCCGGCCAGCACACCCGGGAGGTGCTCGCCGACTGGGGGGTGCCGGGGTCCCGAATCACCGAACTCGAGGCGTCGGGCGCCGCCCGTCAGGCGGGTGCGTGATGGGTACGCTCGTCTGCTTCCACGCCCACCCCGACGACGAGGCGATCTCGACCGGGGGCACCATCGCCCGCGCCGCCGCCGAGGGTCACCGGGTCGTTCTGGTGCTCGCCACCAACGGCGAATGGGGAGAATCACCCGACGACCTGGGTGAACAGTCGTTGCTCCAACGCCGACGCAACGAGGTCGCCCGCTCCGGCGAGGCATTGGGTGTCGCCCGCATCGTCTGGTTGGGCTACGAGGACTCGGGCATGACCGGTTGGGAGCAGAACGCCAATCCCGGCTCGTTCCTGCAGGCGCCGGTGGACGAGGCGGCGGAGCGCCTCGCCGCTGTTCTGCGCGACGAGGACTGTGATGTGCTCACGGTCTACGACTGGCATGGCAACTACGGTCATCCCGACCACATCCAGGTCCATCGAGTCGGCCATCGCGCCGCCCAATTGGCCGGCACTCCCAAGGTCGTCGAGGCGACGATGAATCGCGATTCGATTCGACGCCTGGTGCAGGCAGCCCGCGAGATGGGCGTGCCCATGGGCCCAGGCGACGAGGGCGACGATTTCGACGTCGACGGCCCGGCCGACGACGGCAACCCGATGGGCATGCTCGAGCACGAGATCACCCTGGCCGTCGACGTGACGGGCTATATCGCCAACAAACGGGCATCGATCCGGGCGCACACCAGCCAGATCACCGATACCTCGTTCTTCCTCCAGATGCCCGACGACGTGTTCGCCATGTCGTTCGGCACCGAATGGTTCATCGAGCATGGCGTGACTCCCGGGGCCGGCCCGCGCACGGGCTGGCTGTTCGACGAATGATCGACGTTTGCCCCACCGGCCGACGACCTCGGCCGGCGAGCTGAGCGGACGAGCCGCATGGCACGCATCCATCTCGTGCGTCACGGACGGGCGACGGCCGGCTGGGACGTCGATCCCGACCCGGACCTCGACGATCTCGGCCGACAGCAGGCCCGTACGGTCACCGATCGCCTCGAGGCCCTCGGACCGCGGCCTCTGCTGACGAGCCCGTTGCGGCGCTGCCGGCGGACCGCCGAGCCGTTGGCGGCGATCTGGGGCGTCGACGTCGGCATCGAGCCGGCGGTGGCCGAAATTCCCTCGCCGCCCGGCGTGGAGATGGCCGAGCGGGTCACGTGGCTGCGGGCGGCGATGGCCGGCAGCTGGACCGACCTCGGCAGCCGGTACGCCACCTATCGCGACCAGGTGATCGCCTCGATCGCCGCCCTCCCCGGTGACACCGTGGTGTTCTCCCATTTCATCGCCATCAACGTGGTGATCGGCGCCGCATTGGGGCGCGACGACCTGGTGATCCGCAGCCTCGACAACTGCTCGGTGACGATCGTCGACACATCCTGGGCGGCGACCGGCAGCATGATCGACCTCGTCGAGTCGGGTCACGAGGCCGACACCCTCATCCGCTGAGCAGCGCAGCAGAGTTCGGTGGAATGGTGGAGGTCGTTGGTCACCCCGCAAAACGGAGGACCGATCGCGCGATGGGCCACAATGGTCGGATGCGCCGTCTACGCCGATCTGCCCGCCGGACATCCGCAGTGGTGGCGACGACCCTCCTGCTCGGGGCCTGCGGGGCCGACAGCGGCTCGGAGCGGGCGATCAACCCGGCGCCTACCGCGGCACCGACGACCGTCGCCACGACCGTTGCGCCGACGCCTCCGACATCGGTCACCCCGGAGACTGCGGTCACGACGGTGCTTCTCCCGACCACCACTTCGCCGGCCACCACTCCGCCCACGACGGCGACGGGACCGACAGCTCTCCTTCTGCGCCCTGGAGGACTCGGCGACTATCCGTTCGGTGCCGCGGCCGATCCGACGATTGCCCAGCTCACCGCCATTCTCGGTCCGCCGACGACCGATTCGGGTTGGGTCGCATCGTTCGATTCCCCGTTCGGGGTGTGTCCCGGCGACGAGGTTCGCGGGGTCACGTGGAACGGCCTGCTCGTGCTCTTCGCCGATGCCACCCTCATCGTGTCGGGCCAGCGGCACATGTTCCACTATGTCTACGGCCCCGAGGCGACTCCGGCAGGCCTGGCCGGCGAAACCGGCATCGGCCTGGGTTCGACCGTGGCCGCGTTGCGCGCCGGCTACCCCGACGTCTCGGTGTTCGACGACGAACTACTCGGCACCGCGGCGTTCTCGGTGGGCGGCGCAGCCGGACTCGGCGGCACCCTGACCGATACGTCGGACGCCGGGATCGTGACCACGATCACCGGCGGCGAGGGTTGCGGCGAGTAGCCGGAGCAACGTCCTCCTGAGGAGGTCCGGTACGCTCGACTCCGCACGGCCCACCGGGCCGCTGGACGAAGCGAGGCTCGGGCATGAAGAAGATGCTGCCGGTCGACGAACTGGCCCGCGACGCACGGTTCTCCCGCATCCGCGTCGAGGACACGGTCTTCGACCCCCGCAACCTCAACCCGTCGGCCCAGCGCAACGGCCTGGCCCCCGAGTACGCCCAGGCATCCGACAACGCCCGCGGTCTGATGCACGGCATCTTCGTCGGCGAGATCCAGGCCCTGGAAGGCGCCGGACGCACCTGCTGGGACTTCGACACCGGCGAGGGGCGCGACGAGGCACCGTTCGCCCTCAAACTCGATATGGCCCGCCAGTGCTGGGACGAGGCCCGTCATGTGGAGATCTCCTGCAAGCTGGGCGATCACATGGGCTCCGAGATCGGTGAGTTCGGCGAGCAGGTTCTGCTGTTCGAGGCGGCGTGCAACGCCGATCCGGTCCTGCGCCTCACCGGGGTCAATCGGGCGCTGGAAGGACTGGCGATCGATGTCTTCACCACGATGAAGGATCTGGGCTCCCATTTTGGCGATCCCACCCTGCGATTCGCCGAGGACTGGATGCTCGCCGACGAGGTGACCCACGTGAAGATGGGTTCGGACTGGCTGCGCAGGATCACCGCCAACGACCCCGAGCGGCAGCGCCAGGCGCTGGAGTTCCAGCGAGCCGTCGACAAGCTGTTCAGCTTCGGTGGGTTCCGCGGCGAGAGCGCCGAGAATCCGGTGCACCTGGCCCGCAACTTCCGTCGATTGGCCGGGTTCTCCGACGACGAGATCTCCGACCTGGTCGACGCGGCCGCGGAGGCCTACAGCGAGGCACAGGTGCAGCAGGCCGCCGCCCTGGCTCAGGCGAGTTGACCAGCACGGTTGTGATCGGCCCGTTCACCGGCCTGCGTCGTACGATGGCAGGACGCTCATCCTTCGGCTTGCGGAGACTCCCCTGACTGCCCTGCTCACCCTCGACATCCACAAGGCATGGGCGTGGTTCGTCATCATCGGCAACGGCCTGGCGGGGCTCTGGGCGTTGGCGGCCCACAAGTGGCCGATGATCCGTTCACGGGCGTTGTGGTGGTTCGTCACCATCACCCAGTGCTCCGTGTTCGTCCAGGTCATCCTCGGTGTGATGCTCGTGTCGAGAAACAAGCTCGTCGCCCCGAAGTTCCACATGTTCTATGGGTTCGTGGCGATCATCTCCGTCGCCATCCTGTACTCGTACCGCAGCCAGCTCAGCCACAAGTTGTATCTGTTGTACGGGGGCGGCGGGCTGTTCATCATGGGACTCGGCATCCGGGCGATGCTCGTCGGCTGACTCGTTCTCCCCCGGCGAACCTTTCTCCACCTGGCAACCGCCTCACGCGCATACTCTCCAGCTGGGGAAGCGATCCGAGGGGAACCATCGATGAGCAAGACCGAGAGCCGTGCCCTGCGAACGAGCAAGGCCGACCCCGAGTCGACCGAGCCGTTCCGGTTCTTCGACAACCGCGAGAAGTACCTGCTGTTCGTCACGACGACCAGCGAGAAGGCCGAGGTCGCGTCGCGCATCGGCCAGGAGCTCGAGCGGTTGACGCCCCGCCCGCCGGCGCTGCGCGTTTTCGATGCCGGCACCGGCAACGGTGTGGTGCTGGGCAATGTTCTGCGCCATCTCCATCGCCGACTGCCGACGGTGCCGTTTCTCGCGGTGGGCAAGGAGATCAGCATGGAGGACACCCGCCTGACGTTGTCGCAGCTGCCCGACCGTCTCGCCGAGCACGCTCAGACGGTGGTGGCGCTGACCAACATGAGGTACTCCGAAGCACCCTGGCTCAATCCGAACAACCCCGAAGACCGGGCAAAGATGCGTTGGTGGGACATCCCCCTCACGGGCAGCACGGCCCACGAGTTCGCCCAGCAGATCGACGCCCTCGACCACGTCCTCACCGCCGGCTGGCAGACGACCTCCAGCGTCAAAACCGGCAACCCGACCTACGCGATTCCGTCGGTCGTCGTGCTCTACCGGGCCGATCAAGCCTTCGCCCTCAACGATGTCATCCCCCGACAGAATCGCCCGGAATCTGTGGGCGACTACGACCTGGTGCTGGCGGCCCAGCCGTACCGGTCGCGCACCCCGGCCGAGACGAAGGTGAAAATGGTCCTCGCTCCGCTGGCCAGGTCGCTTGGGCGCGGCGGTCGACTGGTCGTCGCCCAGTCCACGGGCCACGATCCCGGCATGGAGATCATCCGGCGCGTCTGGCCCGACGAGGAACCCTTCGCCACACCCCGCCACCTGTTGATCCGAGAACTCGACCGCCAGCTCAATGACGCTGGAGCGCCCGTCTACGGCTTCGAAGGGACCACGGACGCGCAGGCCCTGTTCACGTACCACCTCCACGCCATGCCCAACGAGGTGTCCAACCGGATCAGTACCTCGACGGCAATGGCGGCCTGGAACGCCGCGGTGTACGTCGCCCAGATCGACGATGAACGTGTCGGAGAGGCCCTCCAGTCCGGACGGTATATGGAACCAACGCGCGATGTGGTGCTCAAGCACGGAGGCTTGTGGTTCCAAGACGAATGTTTCGTCGTTGTGCGCTCATAAGCTCACCTAACGTGCTCAATCTTCACGTTTGAGTAGCCAAATCGAGCCGAATGGCCCGTTGTCGCCAACGGAGTGACTCGACAGAATCCTGCGGGTGAGAGCCACGAATTCCCCGACGATGCGCGCCCCCGAACCCCGTCCCCGTCCCCGTCGCTCTCGATTGCTACGAGCCGTTGCACTGGCGGTGACCGTGGTCGCGCCCGTCGCGGCCATCACGCTGAGCGCTGCCGAGCAGAGCGCGGCAGACGGCGCCCATCAACTGGCCTTCGGCGCCTACGTCCGTCCCGGGAGCGGGCAGACCAAGCAGCAGGCCGTCCAAGCATTGGAGAGCCAACTCGGGCGCACGCTGGGGGTGAGCCGCGAGTTCCTCCTGTGGGACGAGGCGTTTCCGACCACGTACCACAACTGGCTGCGCGACGGCGGACGCACACTGATCGTCTCGGCCAAGGCGAAACGGTTGAACGGCACGAGTGTCCCCTGGGCATCGATCGCCAACGCCACCCCGGGCTCGGTTTTGCACGACGAGCTGATCAGCTGGGTCGACCGGCTGGCGGCCTTCGGGGTCCCGATCTACTTCACGTTGTCGCATGAACCCGAGGCATCGACGAACCTGTCGCTGGGTACCGACGCCGAATTTGTCGCCGCCTGGCGCAAGCTGGTGACCATCGCTCGCAATCGCAATGTCACCAACGTCAAGTTCATGTGGATCATGACCGACTACGCCTTCTCGCTGCCACCGACCGAGCGGCGATTCGCCGACAAGTGGTATCCCGGTGACGCGTGGGTCGACGCGGCCGGCATCGATCCCTACAACTGGAACACCTGCCGCCCCGACACCCCGAACTCGTGGCGCTCCCTGGCCACGCTGATCGAGCCGTTCCGCCTGTGGAGCGTCAATCACCCGAACCTCGAACTCTGGTTGACCGAGTTCGCCAGCGTCGAAGACCCGGCCGACCCCACTCGCAAGTCGAACTGGATCGATGCCGCGCGCAGTCTGTTCAACAACCCGTTGTACGCCCGATTCACCGGTATCAGCTACTACCACGGCGAGCATCCGACGGCCCAGTACCCATTGTGCAAGTGGTGGATGAACACCTCGACGAACTCCTTGAACGCCTCGATCTCGCTGGCCAACGACCCGCTGTACGGCGGATCCCCCACTCCCACGACAACGACGACCAGCACGACGACCAGCACCACCCAGGCCCCGACGACGACCGCCATCGTGGTCGTCGGCGACGGAGCCAATCCGGCAGCCGGCGATGTGACCGTGATCAACCGGCTCACGTCACGAGGTTTCCACACCTCGGTCATCGACGACGCCGCCGTGACGGCCGGGGCGTCCGCCGATGTCATCGTGGTCTCGTCATCGGTCGACTCGAACGTGTTCGGTACCAAACTTCGCACCACCGCCTCACCGGTGCTGACCTACAAGCCCTTCTCCCTTCCGAAGCTGGGCATGACCACCGACGCGGCGATGGGCACGATCACCACCGCCTCTGTCGACATCGTCCTGGCGCACCCGATCGCGGGCGGTACGGGCAACATCGCCCTCACCACGACGGCCAAAGCGATCGGGTGGGGAACGCCGGCGGCATCGGCCGACATCATGGGCACATCGTCGGGCAAGCCCACGATCTTCTCCTACGACAAGAATGACCTGCTCGTCGACGGCTCACCTGCGCCCAGTTGCCGGGCCACACTGCCGATGCGGCACGACAGCCTGACCACGGCGACTGCCAACATGTGGGCGACCTTCGATGCAGCCACCGATTGGGCGAACGCCTGCTGACCGTGCCCGACCCGGTTCGAAGCGACCGAGGGCTCAGACCGAGCTGAGGCGCTGGGTCATGGCATCGAGCTGGTCGAGCAAGGGGCGCGGGAGCCGATTGCCGAACGTGGCGAAGTGGGCGGCGATCTGCGGCATCGCCTCGCGCCAACCGGCGGCGTCGACCTCGAGCAGAGTGCCCATATCTGCCTCGTCGACATCGAGGCCGGTCGTATCGATTGCACCGGGCGCCGGAAGATAGCCGATTGCGGTCTCCTGCGCGTCACCTGTCCCGGCGACCCGCTCGAACACCCACTTGAGGACCCGGCTGTTCTCGCCATAACCCGGCCACAGGAAGCGACCGCGCTCGTCTCGTCGGAACCAGTTGACGAAGAAGATCTTCGGCAGGTTCGCCGAGTCGGTTGCCCCACCGATCTTGAGCCAATGGGCGAAGTAGTCGGCCATGTTGTAGCCGCAGAACGGCAGCATCGCCATGGGGTCGAAACGCAGATTGCCCACGGCGCCGGCCTGGGCCGCCGTGGTCTCCGACGCCATGATCGAGCCGAGGAACACTCCGTGCTCCCAGTCGAATGCCTCGTTGACCAGCGGAACCGTCGTGCGGCGGCGACCGCCGAACAGGATGGCCGAGATCGGAACCCCGGCGGGGTCCTGCCATTCGGGTGCGATCGAAGGACACTGGGCCGCCGAGACCGTGAAACGGGCGTTGGGGTGGGCGGCCGGCGTGTCGCACTCGGGATTCCACGGATTTCCCCGCCAATCGGTGGCCCGCGCCGGCTTGTCGGGCGTCATCCCCTCCCACCACACATCGCCATCGGCAGTCAGCGCGGTGTTGGTGAAGATGGCGTTGCCCCAGAGGGTCTCCATCGCGTTCGGATTGGTGTCATCGCCTGTACCGGGGGCGACGCCGAAGAAGCCCGCCTCGGGGTTGATCGCGTACAACCGGCCATCTGCACCGAACTTCATCCAGCAGATGTCGTCGCCGACGGTCTCGACGGTCCAGCCGGCGATCGTCGGCACAAGCATCGCCAGGTTGGTCTTACCGCACGCCGATGGGAACGCCGCGGCGACATACCGAACCTCGGCCGCCGGCGACGTGAGCTTCAGGATCAACATGTGCTCGGCCAGCCAGCCGTCGTCGCGGGCCATCACCGATGCGATACGCAGCGCGAAACATTTCTTGCCGAGCAGCGCATTGCCGCCATAACCCGACCCGAACGACCAGATCTCCCGCGTCTCGGGAAAATGGACGATGTACTTGTTGTCGGGGTTGCACGGCCACGGCGAATCGGCCTCGCCGGGTTTCAGCGGAGCGCCGACGGAGTGGAGACATGGCACCCATTGCCCATCGCCGAGCACATCGAGTGCTCCCTGCCCCATACGGGTCATGATCCGCATACTGACCGCCACATAGGCCGAATCGGTGAGCTGGACCCCGATATGGGCGATCGGCGAGCCGAGGGGACCCATCGAGAACGGCACGACATACATCGTGCGGCCCTTCATCGCTCCGCTGTACAGCCGAACCATCTCGGCGCGCATCTCGGCCGGATCACGCCAGTTGTTGTTGGGGCCGGCGTCGATGGCCTCGGCCGAGCAGATGAACGTACGATCCTCGACGCGGGCGACATCGCCCGGGTCGGAATGCGCCCAGTAACTGTTCGGCCGCTTCGCGTCGTCGAGACGGGTGAACGTTCCGGCATCGACCAATTCGTGACACAGCCGGTCGTACTCCTCGGCCGAGCCATCGCACCAGTAGACGTGGTCGGCCTGGAAGATTCCGGCCCACTCGTCCACCCACTGATGAAGCCGGGAATTGGTCGTGGATGCTGCCATCGAGTCACGCTCGCTCTGCTCGGGGGCACGCCGCTGTGCCCAAGGTGAACCACACCTCGACGTTAAAAGCCGGGGGTACCCATGTCGACCTCGGAGCCGAGACGCAGCCGCGTTGCCCTTCCGCCGTCATCGAGATCGAAAATCACTCGCTGACCCTGGCGGACCATGCGAAACAGCGAGCCGACCAGCGCGTCAGGCGCCAGGTCGTACTCGCTCAGATCAGTATCGGTGATGATGATGCCCGAGCCCGAATCGGGGTCATACGCCTTGATCACACCTTGCATTGGCCAACCCCGTGCATCATCCGACCCCACGCATCGTCATGTGGTCCCGGCTCAGGAGGCCGAGCCGGCCTTGACGATCTTGCCGGCCTTGATGCAGCCCGTGCACACGTGCAGGCGCTTCGGCGCACCGTTGACCAGGGCGCGGACTCGCTGGATGTTGGGGTTCCAGCGACGCTTCGTGCGCCGGTGGGAGTGGGACACGGCCATACCCCAGGAGGGATGCTTGCCACACACTTGACACACTGCTGCCATGACGAAAATCCTTCAATCCGAAAACCGATTGGCCCGAAAAAATCGGGTGGAGGGACGTTATCAGCGGCAGGTAAACGAACCCAAGCCCCGACGCCCCTCGCGATGAGCGATGTTGACGATACCGCCGATCTTCCCCGGCGATCTTCCCCGGCGATGGAAAACCACCGGGTCGAATGCCGGGCTCAACGATGCAAGCGAACCAGGCTGTCGTCTCCGGCGATCCCGAGGTGCACCACGATACGCAGGTCGGGCTCGCCGGCCGGAATGAGTTGCTCGGTGAGAAACCGCAGCCCACCGGCCACCGGGTGGTGGAACGAGCGCACCCGCTCGGAGAATCCGCCGACATCGTGACGTGGCCACCACGCGGCGAACTCGGTGCTGGCGCCCATCAGCCGCTCGACGAGGTTCAGCACCTCGGGATCGTCGCGAATCGGCGTGGTGTCGGCTCGGAACTGGGACAACACGCGCCGAGCCTCGGCCTGCCAATCGCCGATGAGCAACCTGGCTCGAGGCTCCACGAACACGATCCACACCAGATTGCGATCCGGTGGCTGCAGGCGGGCGAACTCCGGATACAGGCGCTCCTGTGCGGTGTTCCAGGCCAGCACGTCCCAGCGCGGCCCAAGCACGTACGCCGGGCACGGGTCGAGGGCTTTGAGCAGGTCGACGACACCGTCGGGTGCGGCGTCGTGCCCGGGGATGACCCGGCGGCGCGCCGGATGCCCCGCCAGGGCCATCAGATGCTCGATTTCGACGGGATCGAGCCGGAGTGCCCGGGCGAGAGCGTGGAGCACATCGGTCGACACGTTGATCGGTCGGCCCTGCTCGAGCCAGGTGTACCAACTCACCGACACGCCGGCGAGCCCGGCCACCTCCTCACGACGTAGCCCTGCCGTGCGACGCCGGGACCCGACGCCCAAACCCACGTCGGCGGGACGGAGCGCCGATCGACGCTGCCGGAGGAAGTCGGCAAGGTCGGATCGGCGGTTGACGGGCATCGTGTCGTCATAGCGCATCCGGGAGCCGTCGTACAGGGTGTTGGCACTCACCGGGTTCGCGGTGCCGCCACCCGCCGCAGATTCGCGGCCGCCCAGCGTCCGTCATGGTCGGGTCGTTACCATGACGGTCGTGCCAGCATTGGAACAATTCGGCGTGACGACCCTCCGACAGACGGTCACCGGCTTTCGCGACGCCATGCAGGCACACGCGCAGCGGATCAACCGGCTCAACGTGTACCCGGTTCCCGACGGAGACACGGGGACCAACATGTCACGCACCCTCGACGCCGTGGTCGCCGAACTCGATGCGGCCGCCGATGACCTCGCCTCGACATGCAAGGCGATCAGTCACGGGTCGCTGATGGGGGCGCGGGGCAATTCGGGAGTCATCCTGTCGCAGATTCTGCGAGGTATCTCGGGCGTTCTCGCCCAGCACGAGGACGCCTCCCCTACTGCGGTCGCCGAAGCGCTGGCGGCTGCTTCGGCCAGTGCCTACCAGGCCGTACTCAAACCGATCGAGGGGACGATCCTGACCGTCGTGCGCGAGGCGTCGACGGGCGCACAGGCCAGCGCGGCCGATGGCGGCTCGCTGCTCGACGTGCTGACCGCCGCCCATACCGCTGGCCAGTCGGCGCTCGACCGCACGCCCGAGATGCTGCCCGTGCTCGCCGATGCCGGCGTGGTCGACGCCGGCGGAGCCGGGTTCATGCTGCTCCTCGATGCCGCGCTGCATGCGGTCGACGGCCGTCCGCTTCCCGAGGTGAACGATGACGACGTCGATGTCGCCGTTGGAGATCGCTTCGAAGCGGTAGCGCACCGGATCGGCCACGACGGGGCGACCGACGTGTCGGAGTTGCGCTACGAGGTGATGTACTTTCTCGACCTCGACGACACCCGGATCGACGACTTCAAGCATGCGTGGGGAGCGATCGGCGATTCGATCGTCGTTGTCGGTGGCGACGGCATCTGGAACTGCCACGTCCACACGAACGACATCGGGGCGGCGATCGAGGCGGCGCTCGACGTAACCGGCCGGCCGCACAAGATTCGAGTGACCGACCTCTTCGAGGAGGTCGCCGACGAACATGCCTTGCGCGAGGCGGCACTCGTGCCCGGCCGGCCGGCGCCCAACCGGGGGCCGGCGCCCAATCGAGGGCCGGCGATGGCCGGGCTCTCCCCGGTGACGACGGCCGTCGTAGCGGTGTGCAGCGGTGATGGTCTCGCCGAACTCTTCTGGCAACTCGGTGTACAGGGCGTCGTCACCGGCGGACAGACGCTCAACCCGTCGACGGCCGAGTTGCTCGACGCGGTGGAGCACGTGAATGCCCAACAGGTCGTCATCCTGCCGAACAATAAGAACATCATCCCGGTGGCCGACCAGATCGACTCGCTGACGTCGAAGACCGTCGTCGTCGTGCCGACCCGTTCGATGCCCGAAGCCCTCGCCGCGCTGGTCGTCTACGACCCCGAGGCCCCGGCGTCCGAGAACGGCGAGGAGATGACGGCCGCCGCCGGGATGCTGGCCACGGGCGAGGTCACCCAAGCGGTGCGCAACACGGCCAGCGACATCGGACCGATCACCGCCGGCGATTGGATCGGACTCGTCCGCGGCGAAGGGATCGTCTCGGTCGGAGGCACACCCGAACGAGCGGCGACCGAGCTACTCGATCAACTCGTCACGACCAGCCATGAATTGCTGTCCATCATCATCGGTGCCGACGCGACCCGGTCGGCCACAGATGCGATCACGTCGTGGCTCGACGAACATCGGCCGGCCATCGACGTGGAGATCCACCGCGGCGGTCAGCCGCTCTACCCCTACCTGTTCGGCGTCGAGTAGCGCCTGGTCATGATGTCGGCGGCGGTGGGGGCATCGGCGTTCCCCCGAGCAGCTTGCGTTTCTGGATGTCGAACTCCTCGCGGCTGAGCGTGCCGCGCTGGAGCATCCCTTCGAGCTTCTCCAGCTGCGAGGCGGTATCGGGCACCGCCGCCGGTGCGGCGTTGTACATTCCCCCGCGGCGGCGCTCGTTCTCCTCCATCTGGGAGTGGATGAGGTTCTGCACCTTCTCCGGATGGCGGATGTCGGTGAAACGCGATCGTCCGTCCTCGCCCCCTGACTCGATGAGCAGATCTCCGGCGCCGAGGATGCGTTCGAAGACCGATTGGCTGAAGTTGACGTTGTTGATGCGTTCGAGCGGGATCTCGATGCCGTTCTTGGCGATGATGCCCTGACGGAAGATCAACCGGTCGGAGGTGATCACGAAGTTGGTCGTCGCCCACTTCATATATCGCCCGAGCAACCACACGGCGCAGACCACGATGGCGGCGAGCACCACCAGGCGCAGTACGTCCTTGTATCCGGCGTCAGCGTTCACGCCGACCATCACGGCGACGGCAACCACGATGGAGGCGATCAACGCCCCGGCCGGCTCGGCGAAGTACCACCAGTGCGGGTGGAGGTCAAGAGCGACGGTCTCGTAGTCGTTCAGCAGCTTCTTCGGGAACGGCATACGGCGAACTGTACTGACCACGACCGGCCTCGTCGTGTCATCGCCATCTCGGGGGCGGGTGGACGACGGATAGCGTGGGCCTATGCAGGGCGTGGAACCAGCGATCGAGAGCATGGAGATCGCCCTCCGACTCCTCGACGGTCTCGATGCCGAGCAGCGTCGCGCCGTCACCGCCACCGAGCATCCGCTGGCGATCATCGCGCCGGCCGGGTCCGGCAAGACGACGGTACTCACCCGGCGGATCGCCCACCGCGTGGCGATCGATTCCGCCGACGCCGACCACGTCGTTGCCCTGACGTTCACCCGGCAGGCCGCCGGCGAGTTACGCCAACGTCTGTGGCGACTCGGGGTACGCGGGCCGGGACTGCGGGTCGGGACCTTTCACGCCGTCGCCCATGCCCTGCTCCGCCAGCGGTGGATGGAGCAATCGCGGCGCGCTCCGACGTTGCTGTCGTCGAATCGGCGCCTGCTTGCCGAGGTCATCGGTGCCCGTCACGACCCGGCCGAACTGACCGCCACCGCCACCGAGTTGGAGTGGTCGCGGGCGCGCATGATCACACCCGAGCGGTACGCCGAGGCCACGCGGCGCGCCGGACGTCGTCCGATGATCGACCCCCAGCGCATCGCCGGCTATCTCGCCGACTACGCCGCCCTCAAGCGACGGCGCGGGGTCGTCGACTTCGACGATCTCCTCGCCGACTGCGCCGCCGAGATCCGTAACGACGCCAACTATGCCCAGGTCGTCCGCTGGCGCTTCCGCCACCTCTTCGTCGATGAGTTCCAGGATCTCAACCCGTTGCAGCATCATCTGCTCGAGGCGTGGCGTGGCGGTCGACCCGACATCTGCGTCGTAGGCGATCCCCGCCAGGCGATCTACGGGTGGAACGGGGCGGATTCGCGTCTCCTGGAACGGATCGACGACACATTGCCGGGAGTCACGGTCGTCCGGCTTCGCCGCAACTACCGTTGCAGCCCCCAGATCGTTGCGGCCGCGGCCGGCGTGCTTCCGCCGGGCATGGCCGACGACACGGCCTCGATGCGACCCGACGGACCGCTCGTCGAAACCGTCGGAGCCCCGGATGAGGCCGCCGAGGCCGAACTGGTCGCTCGGCGGGTGCGCACGTTGCGTCCCCCCGGCGGCCGCTGGTCGTCGATCGGTGTACTGGCCCGCACGAACGCCCAATTGCCGGTGTTGGCCCGAGCCCTGCAACGCGTCGGAGTTCCCCATGTCGTACTGGGCACCGGTGGACGGGTCGCCAACGATGACACGACCAGCGGCCTGCTGGACGACGTCCGACGGATCAAACGGTCCAACGAACTAGCCGCCTGGAGCGCCGATCTTGCCGATTCGGACGTATCGGACACGGACGAGACAACGCCGCGAACCACCGCCTGGCTCGCCGCCCGGCGGGCCCTGTCGATCGCCGCCCGCCGGTTCCTGACCGAGGTACCGGCCGGCGACGGCGCCGCCTTCGCCGATTGGTACCTGCTCGGAGCGGGCGAGGCGACAATGCCGGATGCGGTTGAGTTGTCCACCTTCCACGCGGCGAAGGGTCGGGAATGGCGAGCGGTCGTAGTCGCCGGGTTCGAAACTCATCTCGTACCGCACAGCTCCGCGCGCACGGCCGACGAACGCGCCGAGGAGTCGCGTCTGGCTCACGTGGCGTTCACCCGAGCCGCCGACGAACTCGTCGTGACGTGGGCCATGCAACGCCATGACAGGACCAGCGGACCGAGCAAGCTCGTTCCCACGCCGGTGATCGACGAGGATGACGATGGCCTCGCCGTGCCCTTGGCGCTGTTCGACCGCCTGGCGTCGGCACCCGACGATGACGCGGCGGTGCTGGCCGCGTTGTTCGCCTGGCGCGAGCGTGCCGGACGTGCCGCCCGCCTGTCACCGAGTTCGGTGATCGGCGACGACGCGCTGCGCATCCTGGCCGCCGAACGGCCGACAACGCTGGCCGAGATCGTCCGGCTGGCCGCACTGGGGCCGAGTTCGGCCCGTCATATGGGACCCCGGCTGCTCGATGTGATCAGCGCTGCGGTCGACTCCATTGCGGGGCATTGAACTCACGTCTCGACGCACCGATCGTCATTCGCCCGATGCCGAACGCGACCGCAGCAGTCGGGCGAGCACCTCGGGACGCATCGACACGAACAGCCCGGTCGCCTCGGCGCACAGCCGGTCGCCGTCGTGGATGGTGCCCTTGGCGAACAGCTTGCGGCCCTCGACGCGATCGATCCACGCCACGATACGCAAGTCGCGATGGAGCGGGGTCGGTGAGCGATAGTCGATGCCCAGGTGGGCGGTCATTCCCGGCTGACCCGAGAACGACTGGGCGAAACCGAGCACCTCGTCGAAGATCGCCGCAACGTACCCGCCGTGCACACAGCCGGGAGGACCTTCGTATGCCGCCCCGAAGCGGGCGATCGCCACGATCCTGTCCGCCTCGAAGGTGACCTCACACGGCAACGACAACGGATTCAGCGGACCGGAGAACGGGCTGTTGTCGAGGAACGTGATCCGCGGTGCGGGGTCTGTCGGTGAATGGAACGCCGCCGCCGGACGCTCTGCGGCCGTACCGGCCAGCGCGCTCTCCGATTCCTGATACGGGCGATCGTGTCCGGAGTTGGCGATGAGATCGGCGGCGCGACCGACAAGATCACTGGCAGCCGACAACTGGTCGTCCGACGACACCGTTGCCTGCAACTGATCGATGAGCCGACGGATGTGCGCGGCCAACTCGACACGGGCCCACTCCGATGGGCCGTAGTTGTCGCCCCGTTGGGCCAGTCGGCTTCCCAAGGCTGAACCCGTCGTCGCTCGTTCCCTCGGTTGCTCTCCGCTTGCGGCCATCGGGGGCTCAGTAGATGTCGACGATGACGGGAGCATGATCGGACGGGAGCGTTCCCTTGCGAGCGTTGCGGTCGATGATGCAGTAGCGGGAGCGTTCGGCCACCGAGGCACTGGCCATGATCAGATCGATG
Source organism: Actinomycetes bacterium (assembly GCA_031371195.1). Taxonomy (GTDB): domain Bacteria; phylum Actinomycetota; class Acidimicrobiia; order Acidimicrobiales; family Ilumatobacteraceae; genus JANMJD01. The sequence goes on from JANMJD010000085.1 coordinate 19,721, forward strand.
CGCATGCCCCGACCCTGGTGGAAATCGCCGGCGCGATAGTCCCACCATGAGTACAACTTGCCGGCCTCGTGGTGACGCCGGAAAACATCGGTCAGACCCCAAGTCTCGAGCAGTTCGAGTGCAGCTCGCTCGGGAGCACTGACATGCGTAGCGCCGACATACTTCGACGGATCGTGAACGTCGAGATCCGCCGGCGCAATGTTGAAGTCCCCGGCCACGACCACATCATCCGATGGGTCGCCGAGTGCGGCCACATGGGCCCGCAGACGCGCCATCCAATCCAGCTTGTACTGGTAGTGCTCATGATCGAGCGATCGTCCGTTCGGGACGTAGACCGAGCTGACCCGCACGCCACCGCATGTGGCGGTGATGATCCGGGCGTCGGGGTCGGGCTCCCGGCCATCGGCGAAATCGGCCACTACATCAACCATTCCCACCTTCGAGAGGATCGCCACACCGTTCCACTGCCCCTGGCCATGGTGGCAGGTGTCGTAGCCGAGCGCCTGGAAGGTCAGCGCCGGAAATGCATCGTCGGCGAGCTTGGTCTCCTGCATGCACAACACATCGGGGCGGACATCGGCCAGCCACTCCTCGACACGCGGCAACCTGACCTTCAACGAGTTCACATTCCAGGTGGCGATTCGCACGCGATGACCGTACCGAACAACAACTCGTCGAACAACGATCGAAGATCGGGCTCAGGACTTCCGGCGTGTCCGCTTCACCGGCGTTGCCGGCTCGGCGGCCGGTGGGTCCGCCGCGACGGATGCGACCTTGGGTTGATCGGCGGACGCCTGGGCCGCCGGACGGCGCGCCGCTCGCTTCGGGGGCGACGCCGGGGCGGCGACCGCGACGAGAGGCACTGCCGTCGCCTCGGTCGTCGGGGTCGATCGCTTCGAACGCCGAGCCGGAGTTGCCGCCTCGCCCGGTGTCGCCCGGCTGGGTGTCGCCACGGCAGCGACGATGTCGGCTACAGCCGGACTGCCGGCCTTCGTTCGGCGCCGTACCGCCGGTGACGGCAGCGCCTCGACAGGTCGATCGGCGGCGACATGTGGATCGGCCTGGACGGCGGGATCGGACGGGGCATCTACAGCGCCGGCCGATGACGCGGCGGGCGCCTCACGAGGAGAACGACGCCGGCGGGCACCGGATGACACGACTTCGTCCGGCGCCGCCGGAGTCGATGCGGGCCGCCGACGCCCTGGAGATCGTCGGGGAGCGGGCTCGGCCACGACTGAGGCAGCCGTCGCTGCCTGCGGCGTTGTTTCCTGCGGCGTTGTTTCCTGCGGCACCCCTGCCGCCGGTGCCCCCGTCGCACCGGCGCGACCACGACGAGGCGGTTTGGCTGCCGGGTTCGACTCGACCGGGTGAACCGGCGAGGCTGGGTCGGACTCGATCGCGGTTGCGGCTGTGTCGGCCGCGATCGAGGTTTGGGGCTCGACCGACTTCTTCGTCCGGCCACGGGCCGTTTTGGCAGCCGTCGCAGGAGCCGTGAGACCGGCCACGACGCCCGGGATGGCCAGATCGATGCCTCGCCGGGCCGCATGAAATGCTGCGACCTGCAGGTTGACGGTCTCGCCGATCTTGAACAGCTCGCGGGCACTGCGCGGGGCCGGATCCGCGATGTTGCGCAATGGCAGGTAGGCGCGTGCACCACCGGCGGCGACGTACGCACCGTGCGACGAGTATGTCTCGACGACCACGTCGAGCAACGTGCCGACGGGATACTTCTCCACGAATTCGAGGAACGGCATGAGATCGTTGACCATCGAGTTGCGTGCCGGTGCCGCCGGGGGTGCCGATCGAGGCGACACCGCACCCTGCGGCGTACCCGACGCCGCAGGCTGTCGCCGGGAGCGATCGCCCTCGGGCGCCGCGTCGGAACGAGTCGGTGTCACTCGCGGCGGCGGCGCCTTGGGCACCGGCATCGGCTTGAGCGACGCCGAACTCGTCCGCACCGCATCGCGTGGGACGTCCTTCTGACGGGCTTGGCGGGTGCTCTTGCGGCTCAACGGTCCCCGTACGGGAACCCGCTCGACGAACACCCATCCAACATGAGGTACCGGCTTGCCACCGACGAGACGTCCCTCGTCGAACAGCCACGGGTAGTCACCGTGGAACTCTTGAAACGAGTCGTTGGACAGGATGATCGCATCGACCTTGTTGGCGATGGCAAGAATGAAGGCGTCGCCGCGGCCCACGGCGCCGGCCGGCGGTGTGACCAACTCGTTGTGTTCGATGGCTTCCTCGAACTCGGCGACCTCACGCGGCTCGATTCGATGACCGAACGTGGCATCGACGACGACCGTGACCAACTCGGTGGGATGCTCGGAGAGATACGCCTCGACGGCATCGGAGAGTTGCTTGAGGCTGGGCATCGACCGGCCCTCGGTGGCCAGGTTCGATCCGTCGACGACGATATGTGTGGGCATGACGACCGCCAGTCAACCACCTCGAAGGGGGCGACGGACGGATCGCCACCTACGATGGGTCCGGTGTACGACGCCGTCTTGTGGGACTTCGGCGGGGTCATCCTCTCCAGCCCGTTCGAGGCATTCAACGACTTCGAGCGCGAGCAGGGGCTCCCGGTCGATTTCATCCGGCGGGTCAATGCCACCAATCCCGACGGCAACGCCTGGGCCCGGCTCGAGCGCAACGACATCTCGCCAAGTGAGTTCGACCAGGCATTCGCCGACGACGCGGCGGCGCTGGGTCGGTCGGTGCGCGGCGTCGAGGTGTTGGGTCTGCTGGCCGGACAGGTACGACCGGAGATGGTCGTGGCACTCGACCGAGTCATCGCCGCCGGCTACCGGACGGCCTGTCTCACGAACAACGTGATCGGTGGCGACGCGATCGACCCCGAGCGGGCGGCGACGATCGGCGAGATCATGAGCCGGTTCGACGTGGTCGTCGAATCGTCCAAAGTCGGCGTTCGGAAACCCGAGACCCGCTTCTACGAGATCGCCTGCGAACTGCTCGGTGTCGTCCCGAATCGCTGCGTGTTCCTCGACGACCTCGGCATCAACCTGAAGCCTGCCGCGGCGATGGGCATGCACACGATCAAGGTCGTCGGCGCCGCCCAGGCCATCGCCGATCTCGAGTCGGCGATGGGATTAGCCCTGCGTTGAGAAGGTCTCGTCGAGCAGTTGGGCGAGTTCCTGATCGTGGATCCCCTTGGAGCCCGTGGCCGGGCTGCCCGAGCCGACGCGTGCGACGCAGCGCAGGGTGTAGCCGTCGTCCTTGATCCGCCAGACGCGGTGCTCGACGAAGTTCCACGGGCCCATGTTGTCGGGCTCTTCCTGCAGCCAGACCAGGTCCTTCGCGTTGGGGTATTGCGTCAGCAGGTCACGTAGCTGCTGCACGGGGAACGGATAGAGCTGCTCGACGCGCACCACGGCGGCCGGAGCCTGGCGCTTGTCCCGCTCGGCCATCGCATCCCAGCACACCTTGCCGGAGCAGAAGACGATGCGAGTCACCGCGTTGCGATCGGCGACGTTGGGGTCGTCGAGCACCTCCCGGAACGATCCGGTGGTCAGGTCGTCGATCTTCGAGCGGCTCTCCTTCATCCGCAACGGGCCCTTGGGCGTGAAGACCACCAGAGGACGGCGCACCACCCGCTTCATCTGCCGGCGCAACAGATGGAAGTACTGGGCGGCTGTGGTCGCGTTGCAGACCTGGATGTTGTCCTCTGCGCACAGCGTGAGGAACCGCTCGATACGGGCACTCGAATGCTCCGGACCCTGGCCCTCGAAGCCGTGCGGCAGCAACATCACCAGCCCGGCGGTGGTGTCCCACTTGTCTTCACCGGCGACGATGTACTGATCGACGACGATCTGGGCGCCGTTGACGAAGTCGCCGAACTGCGCCTCCCACAGCACCAACGCTTCCTTGTTGGCCACGGCATATCCGTACTCGTAACCGAGCGCGGCGTACTCCGACAGCAGCGAGTCGTAGACCCAGAAGTTGACCTCGGCGCCGGGCAGGTCGCCAAGCGGTACCCACGGCTTGCCCGTGTCATAGTCGACCAGCGCGGCGTGCCGCTGGCTGAAGGTACCCCGGCGGGAGTCCTCGCCGGCCAGGCGGACGGGATGGCCATCGAGCAGCATCCCGCCGAAGGCGAGCGACTCGGCCGTCGCCCATTCGACCTCGCCCTGGTCGTGGTAGAGCTTGGCGCGGGTCTCGAACTGACGGGCCAATTTGGGATGCGGCGTGAAGCCCTCGGGATACGCGGTGAGATGGTCGAAGATCGCATCGAGTTGCTCGCGGGCGAGCCCAGTTTCGACATGCGGCAACACCCCGATCGGTTTGGGTGGGGGTGGCACCCGGATCGGCTCCGGGGCGTGGGCGCGGGTCTCGTCGAGCGCTGACTGCAACTTGGCGTTGAAGTCCTCCAACGCCTTCTCGGCATCGTCGATCGACATCTCGCCGCGCTTCACCAAGGCCTCGACGTAGAGCTTGCGGACCGGACGGCGCTCGGCGATCGCCTTGTACATCAAGGGCTGGGTGTAGCTCGGATCATCACCTTCGTTGTGGCCGTGGCGGCGATAGCAGACGATGTCGATGACCACGTCCTTGTGGAATGTCTGGCGATAGTCGAAGGCCAGCCGGGCGACGCGCAGGCACGCCTCGGGATCGTCGCCGTTGACGTGGAAGATCGGCGCTTGGATCATCTTGGCGACATCGGAGCAGTACAGCGACGACCGGGCGTACTCCGGGGCGGTGGTGAACCCGATCTGGTTGTTGATGATCACGTGAACGGTGCCGCCCAGGCGATAGCCCGTGATGTCACTCATGGCCAGGCACTCCTGGATGATGCCCTGCCCGGCAAACGCCGCGTCGCCGTGGATCAGCAATGGCAGCACGGGGTACGAACCGGGTGGGTCGATCTGGTCCTGGTGGGCGCGGACCATTCCCATCACCACCGGGTTCACGGTCTCCAGATGGCTCGGGTTGGGGGCAAGTTCGATGCGGATGTCCTGACCGGACGGGCTCTCGTACTTGCCGACGGCGCCCAGGTGGTACTTGACGTCGCCCGAACCCTGTACCGACGACGGGTCGACGTGACCCTCGAACTCGGCGAAGATCTGGTCGTAGTTCTTCCCGACGATGTTGGCAAGCACGTTCAGACGGCCACGGTGGGCCATGCCGAGGAAGGCTGCGTCGAGCCCGGCGTCGGCCGCATCGGAGATGATCGAGTCGAGCACCGGGATCGTCGACTCGGCACCTTCGAGGCCGAACCGCTTGGTGCCGACGTACTTGGTGGCCAGAAACTTCTCGAACGCCTCGGCGGCATTGAGACGCTCGAGCAGGCGGCGCTGTTCTTCGACGGTCGGGGTGAACTCGACGTTCTCGAGCTGACGCTGGATCCAGCGTTGCTCATCGGTGTTCTGGATGTGCATGTACTCGACACCGATGGTGCGGCAGTACGCATCGCGCAACACATGCAGCATCGCCCCGAGCTTCATCTTCTCCTTGCCCCCGACACCGCCGACGAGGAACTCCCGCTCCAGATCCCAAATCGTCAAGCCATAGGTGGCCGGATCGAGTTCCTCGTACATCTTGGGCTGTTTCCACCGCAATGGATCGAGGTCGGCGATGAGATGGCCGCGGACGCGATGGGCCCGGATGAGGGTGCCGACATGCATCTGCTTGGCCAGCATGGCGTCCTCGTGATCGAGCGGCGTGGTGTCCTGGCGCCACTTGACCGCCTCGTAGGGCACGTCGAGCGCCCGGAACACCTGCTCGTAGAAGCCGTGCTCACCGAGGAGGAGTTCGTGGACCCGCTTGAGGAACAACCCCGATTCGGCCCCCTGGATGATCCGGTGGTCATAGGTGCTGGTCACCGTGACGACCTTGGAGATGCCCAACTCGGCCAATGCCGCCTCGTCGGCGCCCTGGAACTCGGCTGGGAAATCGATCGAACCGACTCCCACGATGACGCCCTGACCGGGCATCAGTCGCGGCACCGACTGGACGGTACCGATGGTGCCAGGGTTGGTGAGCGTGACCGACGCACCCTGGAAGTCGGCGACGGTCAACTTGTTGCCCTTGACCTTGCGAATCAGCTCCTCGTATGCGACGAGAAAGCCGGCGAAGTCGAGCTTGTCGGCATCGCGGATGACCGGAACCACCAGCGTGCGGCTCCCGTCAGCCTTGGCGACATCAACGGCCAAACCCAGGCTGACGCGCTCCGGGCGGACGATTCGCGGTTCGCCGCCGGCCCCGACAAGAAAGGAATTGTTCATCGCCGGGGCGGCGTCGGCGATCGCCCGGACGATGGCGTAGCCGATCAAGTGGGTGAAGCTGACCTTGCTCTTGCCCGATCGGCCCTGGAATCCATTGATGACCGAGCGGTTGACTTCCAGGAGTTTGGCCGGGATGTTGCGGAAGCTTGTCGCCGTCGGCACCTCGAGGCTCTTGGCCATGTTGGCGGCGATGACCGCCCCGACGCCGCGGATCGGCTGGCCGGGCTCGTCGTTCGACATGTGCGGTGCCGGCGCGTTGAGCACCGCTCCGTTCGGTACCCCCGTGTTCGGCGCGGGCGTGTTCGGCTCGGGCGTGTTTGGAAGGGGCGTGTTCGGAACGGGCGCGGCCATGGCGATTGCCGTGTCAGCGACCGGGCGAGTATGCAGCACCGCAGTGGCCGCTGGGGCGCCGTGCCCGGCCCCGCTCGGTCGGTAGTCGGAGAAGAACTCCTGCCACGTATCACTTACCGACTGGGGATCAAGCCGGAATCGGTCGTACATTTCGTCTACAAGCCAGGCGTTCGCGCCAAACTTCGGTGTTTCAGAGGCCATCGGTCGCGATGGTATCGGTTACGACGGCCACGAGCCTGGGCACGTGTCACACAGGTCAGGTTGATTTCCGAAGCGATCACTTGTAGAAATGGAATCATGATGAAGCGCATCCCCCTCCCTCTCCTCGGTGTTGCCATGTCAGCCGCCCTACTCGTCGCATGCGGTAGCAGCGGGTCCGGCACCCCGGCGGCGCCCGCCGACGCCGGTCTGGTCGTCCAAGCCGTGACGGGCAACCGCTTCGACAAGGCGGAATACACGGCCAAGGCCGGATCGGTGAAGGTGGCGTACCTCGGCGAGCCGTCGACGAATCACACCCTGCTCATCACCACACCCGACAACACGACGATCGGCCCGAAGCTCAAGGCCCAGGCCGGGGGCCAGGACGAGGGGACCTTCGACCTCGCCGCCGGCACGTACAACATGCTGTGCGACGTCCCGGGCCACGACCAGATGAAGGCGACGCTCGTCGTCTCCTGAGCGACGACCGAGCGCCGTCGGATCGACCCGACGCCGACCGCTAAATGCGAAACGGCCGCCCGAAGGCGACCGTTCGAAATTCAACTGCGACGCGGCGAAGGGAGCGCCGGCGACGGACCCGCCACTACACGCGGAAGAAGATCTCCGTGAGGATCAGGAAGACGACCCAGAGACCGAAGGAGGCGATCAGCGGGTTGCGCACCCCGGGGCCGTCGTAGATCATGTTGAGACCCTTGTTGGGCGCCGTCTTCCACGGCATCATGCCGAGAGCGTTGAGTTCGAGCACGGCGATGATGATCAGGCTGATCAGCCAGAACGCACCGACCTTGCCGCCGCCGAGGTCAGCGTTAGCGAGCGGTCCATGGCCTTTGTACACCATGAAGAACAGCATCGACACGGAGAAGATCGTGTTCTGCCGAGATGCCATCATCGCTCGCCGACCCGCGGCGGGAGCATCGGGGTTGGCCTCTCCGCCGCCGAGCACGTTGGCGGCATTGGCGAGCACGACCTTCTGATTACGCCAGATGACGCCCCACACGTTGAGCATCATGATGGTGCCGAGCAGCATGCCGAGCGAGATCGCCAGTCCCAGGCTGCTCTTGCCGAACCCGTCATAGAAGTAGTTCTTGGTGACCACCGTAATCAGGATGCCAGTAACGAACGTTGACACGGCGGCCCAGCGGAACCACCAGAGGGCCTTGCGGGCCACCTTGTCGATGGCGATGTTGCGGGCCCGGCCCTCATCACCGAAGGCGGCGAATGCCGGCACCTGGACGAAGTTGAAGTAGTAGAGCAGACCGATCCACATGATGCCGGCCAGGATGTGCAGCCAGCGGAAACCGAAGTTCCCGATGCCGTTCTGGGTAAAAAATCCTTCTGCTGCGAACACCGCTTCGTCTCCCGATGTGATAGGTCAACCTGTCTGACGCGGACCGTAGCACCACCGGGGTGCCCAACGCGCGAATCGAGCGGCGCGACCCCCACGGCGGGTAGCCTGGCCGGTCGCCCGATCCGCCCCGACTGGCGCAAACCCCGCACGGAGACCGCAGTGGCCCACGAGTTCATCTACACCTGCCACAAGCTGGCGCGCTTCTACCCGCCCGACCGCACGGTGCTCGAGAACATCTCGCTGTCGTTCTACCCGGGGGCCAAGATCGGGGTCCTGGGCTCCAACGGCGCGGGCAAGTCGAGCCTGCTCAAGATCATGGCCGGCCTCGACGACGGCTATTCGGGCGAAGCCCGCCTCACCCCCGGCTTCTCCGTCGGCTACCTGGCCCAGGAGCCGCAACTCGATGCGTCCAAGACCGTCAAGGGCAACGTGATGGACGGTGTCGCCGCGGTGCAGGGGATCATCGATCGGTACAACGAGGTGATGGCGATGTGGGCCGACCCCGACGCCGACTACGACAAGATCGGTGTACTGCAGGCCGATCTCGAGGACAAGATCGCCGCCACCGACGCCTGGTCGTTGGAGCGCAACGTCGAGATCGCCATGGACGCGCTGCGCTGCCCGCCCGACGAGGCCGACGTCACCACGCTGTCGGGCGGCGAGCGACGCCGTGTCGCCCTGTGCCGCCTGCTGCTCAGCCGCCCAGACCTGCTGCTGCTCGACGAGCCGACCAACCATCTCGACGCCGAATCGGTCGACTGGCTGGAGCGGTTCTTGAAGGACTACGCCGGCACCGTCGTGGCCATCACCCATGATCGATACTTCCTCGACAACGTCGCCAAGTGGATACTGGAACTCGATCGCGGCCGCGGCTTCCCCTTCGAGGGCAATTACTCGTCGTGGCTGGAGCAGAAGCAGGCCCGCCTCGCCCTGGAGGAGAAGACCGCCTCGGCCCGCCAGCGCACGTTGGAGCGCGAGCTCGAATGGGTGCGGATGTCACCCAAGGCCCGCCAGTCGAAGGGCAAGGCCCGTCTACAGGCGTACGACAAGTTGCAGACCGAGGCCGAGGCCGATCGGGGCGATTCCGGCAAGCTCGAAATCCTCATCCCACCCGGCAACCGACTCGGCGACACCGTCATCGAGGTGAAGGGGCTGTCGAAGGGCTACGGCGACCGTCTGTTGATCGAGGATCTGTCGTTCTCGCTGCCCAAGGCCGGGATCGTCGGCATCATCGGCCCCAACGGCGCCGGCAAGACCACGCTGTTCCGCATGCTCACCGGTATCGAAGCCCCCGATGCGGGCTCGGTGACCGTCGGCGACACGGTGCAACTCGCCTACGTCGACCAGTCGCGCGACTCTCTCAACGCCGAGGCGACGGTCTACGAGGAGATCACCGACAACGTCGAGCACATGAAGATCGGCAACCGGGAGATTCACGGCCGGGCGTACGTCGCCAGCTTCAACTTCAAGGGCTCCGATCAGCAGAAGCTCGTCGGCCAGCTCTCGGGTGGCGAGCGCAACCGGGTGCATCTGGCCAAGCTGATCAAGTCGGCCGGCAATGTGCTGCTGCTCGACGAGCCCACCAACGACTTGGACGTCGACACGTTGCGGGCGCTCGAGGATGCGCTGGAGAACTTCCCCGGTTGCGCCGTGGTCATCTCCCACGATCGCTGGTTCCTCGACCGCATCGCCACCCATGTACTCGCCTTCGAGGGCGAGTCACAGGTGCGCTGGTTCGAGGGCAACTTCTCGGAGTACGAGACGTGGCGGCACAAGGAACTCGGCTCGGCCGCCGACCAACCGCATCGCATCAAGTACAAGCCACTCGCTCGCTGACCTCCGGTCCCGCCTCCACCTCCGGGCCGCGATAGAACCCGGAGGTGCGCATTCGACGACGACTTCCAGCGGCCGCGGTCATCGCCCTCTTGATGGGGGCGGCGTGCACGAGCGGTTCGAGTACGGCCCCGTCCGCTGCGGATACGTTGGCGGTCGCCACCCGGGAGACGTCCGCGACCGTCGCCGGCGGGTCGCCGACGACCGCGGCTCCGTCGACCGCGGCTCCGTCGACCACGGTGGCACCGACCACCGCCTCACCGACGACGACCGTCGATCCGGCAACGCTGGCGATGACGTACGCCGAGGCGGGGCCATTCCCGGTCGGGGTCACGACCCTCACATTGCCGGCGGGCAACCCGGTGGAGGTGTGGTATCCGGCAGCCACCCTGGCGACCGGGACCGTCGGGTACGACGTGCGCGACTACACCCCCAAGGTGATCAAGGACCTGCTCACAGCCGATATCCCGGCCACGTTCAGCTACCCCGCCGATCGGGACTCGATCGCGGCCGAGGGGTCATTCCCGGTAGCCGTGTACAGCCACGGGTTCAGCGGAATCAACGTCGGATCGTCATTCCTCACTTCCCATCTGGCCAGCTGGGGCATCGTCGCCGCCGCTCCGGAACACCCGGCCCGTGATCTTGCAGCCGCCACCGGCGGCACGCTCAATCCAGATCCTCAGGCGACCCTCGACGACATGCTCGCAACGATCGAGTTGCTCAAGTCGACGAATGCCGCCGACGGCCCACTGAGCGGGCACATCGATACCGGCCGTCTGGTTCTGATCGGCCATTCGGCCGGTGGGGGCACGGTGTTGGCGACGGCGGCGCAGTCACCGGACGTCGATGCCTATGTTTCGCTCGCCTCGGGGATCATGCGGAGTGGTGGCGACACCTCGACCACGACACCGGGCGTCACGACACCGGGCGTCACTTTGCCCGGCATGCCGTCACTGTTCATCGCCGGGCGCAATGACGCCGTCGTGCCGTGGGAGTCTGTGACCAAAGTGGCCTACGACGCCGCACCCAGTCCGAGTCGGCTGTGGGTGATCGACGGGGTCGGTCACAACGGTTTCGACGACTTCTGCACGTTCGGCAACGGGACCGGCATCATCGGTATCGCCGAGGCTTCGGGCCTGGGCGCTTTCCTCGATGCCCAGCCGACATTCCGCGCCCTCGGAGAGGACGGCTGCAAGCCACCCAACGTGCCCGTGGCGGAGTCGTGGCCGATCATCCGCCATGTGGTGACGGCGTTCGTTCTCGAGCAGACCGGCGACGTCGGCGCCGGGGCCGCGATCGACTCGTCGTTGGCTCCGACGTACACCCCAGCAGTCACGGCACTGGACAAGTAACACCGAAAACAACCAGGCGAGGGGCGTAACGACGCCATCACCTGGCAGCATGGAGTGATGCCCGTCCGCCGATTCCGCCAGGCCGCCGCCGTCGTCTGGGTAGCGGGAATCGCCGGCATGATCGTCAACTCCGTGCGAGGGAACAACAACGGCTGGGTGGTCACCTGCGGAATGGTGACGGCCGTGGCCAGCCTGATCGTGCTCGCCGTCACGGCGACCGCACACGATGTCCCGATCGACGTGTTCGAGGAGGCCGAGGCCGAGCGGCTGGAAGGTCGGGTCGCCGAGCTGGTGAACACCGGAGCCGACGAGACGGCGGTCCGCACCCTGGTCCGCGACGCCATGCGCGTCGCACGCCGGGGGCGGGCATGAGCGCGAGCCGCGCCGAGTGAGCGAGCTCGACGACCATCAACTGGCGCTCTACCTCGCCGAGTCCGCCGGCACGATGCTGGTCAAGCTGCGCGATGAGATGTGGCAACGCCGCGCCCAGTCGTGGCAGGTGATGGACACCGGCGACGTCGCCGCCCACCACCTGTTGATCGCCGGGTTGGCCGAGCACCGGCCCGAAGACTCCATCCTCTCCGAGGAAGGGCGCGACGATCGGCGACGACTGTCCAACGACCGGGTCTGGATCATCGACCCGCTCGACGGCACCAACGAGTACGGCGAGCAGGGCCGAGCCGACTGGGCCGTCCATGTCGCTCTGTGGGAACGGGGCGAGCTGACCGCCGGGGCCGTTGCGCTACCGGCGATGGAATTGGTCTTCGGCACCGATCCCGCCGCCGTCGTCCCGCCATCGGTTCGTCCACAGCCGCGGCTGGCCACGTCCCGGTGGCGTGCCCCGTACTCGGCCGCCGTCATCGCCAATGCGTTGGGGTGCGACGCGTTGCGCATCGGTTCCGCCGGGGCCAAGGCGATGACGGTGGTGGCCGGCGAGGCCGACATCTACGTTCACGACAGCGGGATGTACCAATGGGATTCCGCCGCCCCGGCGGCCGTCGCCCAAGCCGCCGGGCTCCACGTCAGCCGGATCGACGGCTCCCCGCTTGTCTACAACGCATCAGACCCGTGGCTGCCCGACGTCCTGATCTGCCGATCGGAACTCGCCGACGACGTACTCGGAGCGCTGCGGGCCGATCGGCGATGGGGCTGACGTGACAACCTGGCGGACGTGAGGCGACCATGGACCTGAAGGCCACCCGGTTCGAGGTCGACGACCACGTCGCCATGGTTCGGCTCCATCGTCCGCATCGGCACAACGCGTGGACGGGCCGGATGCATGCCGAGTACCGCTGGATCATGGCCGAACTCGAAGCCGATGCTCGGGTTCGGGTGGTGATCGTCACCGGCACGCCGCCGGCATTCTGCGTCGGAGCCGATACCCAGGCATTGGCCGGCCACGTCGAGCGCGGGGGTTACGACGACGGCCTGCCCCCCGACGTGGCCCACCCCGGATACGGCACTCGGCCCGAATTCGATCACGATTTCGTGTGGCACTTCGGGCTCCGGTTCCCGGTGATCGCGGCCGTCAACGGTGCGTGTGCCGGCGTCGGCCTGGCCCTGGCCCTGTTTTGCGATCTGCGGTTCGTTGCGGAAGGCGCACGGCTGACAACGGCCGCGCCCCAACTCGGGCTTCCCGCCGAGTTCGGAACCAGTTGGTTGCTTCCCCGGTTGGTCGGCGTGACCCGGGCGGCCGACCTGCTGCTGTCGGGACGGATCGTCACCGGAGCCGAAACGGCGACCTGGGGATTGTGGAACGACGTCTGCGCCGACGGCGAGGCGGCCGTGGAAGCCGCCATCGGGTATGCCCGGGCAATGGTCGCCAACGCCGCGCCGTCGGCGATGCAAGTCACCAAGAACCAGCTGTACCAGGACCTCATCCGTCATGACGTCGGAGCATCGGTCGAACGGTCGCAGCACCTGCTCCACGAGATGATGGGTGGGGCCGACTACGCCGAGGGCGTGCGGGCGCTGACCGAGAAACGCCTGCCGGCGTTCTGAACGCACGGTGGACGACCGCTGACCGCCGATCCGCCGTCGGGGTCCGTAGAATCACCCCCGACGCGGACACGTTGGGAGACGACGAATGACGATCGCTATCGACATGGGCACGGTGCCGGGTGACTGACTTCGATTCACCGTCCCCGAGCCGCGTCGGCGGCCTCGCCGTCGCCGGGTTCGCCTCGCTGGCGGCGGGGGCGATCCATGCCGCGGCCGTCGGCGTTCACAACGAACATCCTCAGGCCGTACGGGTATTCGTCGTCGCCGCACTGTTCCAGCTCGCCTGGGGGGCGCTCGCCCAGCGCCGCACGTCACGGATCTTCGCCATGATCGGGGTCGCCGGCAACAGCGTGTTGATCGCCGGCTGGATCATGGCGAAGACCGGGGGCATCGGCTTCGTCGACGGGCTCGAAGCAAAAGAGGCAATCCAATTCGCCGACGGGCTGGCCGCGACATTTGCGGCAATCGCCGTCTGTGCTGCAGCTGTCACGTTCGTGCGCCCGTCCGCTCTGGCCGTCAAGTCGGCCATCGCCGGCGTCGCCGCCATCGCGGTCGCCGGACTGACCCTTCCGGGGATGGTGGCTGCGGGGTCGCACATCCACGCCCACGGCGACGACACCACCGCTGGAGCGCACACCCACGGCGCCGATACCACCGCCGCGGCAGCCGGCGTCGAGGCCACCCACAACCACACCACCGACACTTCGGTGGCCGCGATCGAAACCACTCACAACCATTCAACAGATCCGGCGACGACCACCGATCCCGCCTCCGGTGGTACGGTCCACGCGCACGCCACGGCCACCGCGTTGCCGACGACCAAATATGATCCGACCAAGCCGCTCGACTTCAGCGGCGTCGCCGGCGTCACCCCCGAGCAGCAGGCGGCCGCCGAGAACCTGGTGGCGATCACCCTGCTGCGGCTGCCCAAGTTCTCCGATCCCGCGGTGGCCGAGGCGTTGGGGTGGCACTCGATAGGTGACGGCATCACCGGCGTCGAGCACTACCTCAACTGGGAATTGATCAACGACAACGACTACCTGAACCCCGACATGCCCGAGTCGCTCGTTTACGACGTCTCGGCCCGTGACGGCACGAAGAAGCTGGTCTCGGCGATGTTCATGCTTCCCGACAATGTCAGTCTGAACGATGTCCCCAACCTCGGTGGGGCACTGATGCAGTGGCACATCCACGACAACCTGTGCTTCGCGCAGGGCGATCATCCAACGGTCGCCGGGCTGACAAGCTCGGATGGGGGATGCCCTGCGGGCCTGACCAAGTTCAAGCCGGCCCCGATGATCCACGTCTGGATCACCCCGAATCCGTGCGGACCGTTCGCCGCTCTCGAAGGCGTCGGTGCAGGCACGATCGCCGAGGGCGAGACGCGACTCTGCGACCACGTGCACGGCGCCTGAGCCGTCACTCCGGAACCGGCAGCGATCGGGCTTTCATCGACACCGCCGCATCCTCGTCCCTGATTCGCAGCGCCAACAGAGCGGCCACCAACGTCATCCCGGCGACGACGAGATACGAGATGCGGAACCCGCGAAGTGCTCGCACCGGATCGGTCGCCGGCCGACCGACGGGAGTGAAGCCCGCCAGCACGGTGGCCAGTACGGCCACCGACACCGAGATCGACACCTGACGGATCGTCGAGAAGATCGACGACGCTCTGCCATTGTCGGACGGCGCAATCGTCGCATAGGTGGCGGCTTGTATCGGGACGAAGGCGAACCCCATACAGAAGCCCCGGGCCAGGAACAGCCACCGAACCGGCCAGAGACCGGTATCCCCGCTGAGCAGGACATACGCGGCATTGACGAGTGACGCAGCCAGCAGACCACCGAAGATCAGCCGTCGCGGACCTACCGTCGCATACAGACGACCCGAGATCTGGCTCGAGATCACGATGCCGATGGCCTGGGTAAACGTGGCCTGACCTGCCTGTAACGGGGTGAAGCCCCGAAGCGTCTGCAGGAACAGTGGCACGAGGAAGATCATCCCGAAAAAGCCGGCCATCGAGAACAGGCTGGCGAGATTCGTATTGCGGAACATGGCGTCCTTGAACAACCGCAACGCCAGCATCGGCGCTTCGACGCGTGTCTCGACGACAACGGTCGCCACGGCAAGACACACGCCGACGAAGGCAGTCACGATCACCGTGGGCGATCCCCAACCCGCACGCGACCCCTCGCTCAGCGCGAACAGGACGAGCGTCAGCGCGCCGGCCGACAGGACGAAGCCCGCAACGTCGAATCTGCCGGCCGTCGGTTCGCGATGCTCTCGCAACACCTTCCAACCGAACGCCAGCACCAGCACGCCGATCGGCAGGTTGATATAGAAGATCCAGCGCCAACCCCACGACCCGATCAGGTAGCCACCGATGATCGGACCCAACGCCGGGGCGACGAGCGTCGGGATCATCGTGAACATCGAGGCCCGGGCCCGCTCGGCCGGGGTGAAGGCCCGGAACATCATGGCGATGCCGACGGGGGCGATCATCCCTCCGCCAACGCCCTGAACGACGCGGAACGCGATCAACTGCCCGATCGACTGGGCTGCACCGCACAACGCCGAACCGGCGAGGAACACGGCGATCGCGGCAAGCAGGATTCGCCTGGTGCCATAGCGGTCCGCCATCCAACCACTGGTCGGGATCCACACCGCGAGGCTCAGCGTGTAGCCGAGCACCACCCATTCGACGGCGGAGGTATTGAAGTCGGCGGCCAGCGAGGGCAGGGCGACATTGACGATCGAAGTGTCGAGAATGTCGAGGAAGATCGCCGACACGAAAACGATCGCCACCGCGTACTTGTAGGCGAACCGTCGCCCGAACAGCCGAACGGGTGGGTCGGGGTCGAGCGTCGCTGGCGAACCGAGCACCGTCATCGGCCTCGACCGTATCGCCGCGGCACCGTCCAGGCCGAGGCCGCGGCTCGTCCTGACGAATCGAGCGACCGGTCAGTCGGGACCGAGGTCGAGAATCGTCACGGTTCCGGCCGAACCGTCGACGCTGATCAATGCCCCATCGGGGATTCGGCGGGTGGCGTCCTGCACGCTGACCGCACACGGAATGCCCAGCTCACGACTGACGATGACGGCGTGACTGACCTGCGCACCGACGTCGACGACCACCGCACAGGCCGGGACGAACAACGGGGTCCACGCCGGGTCGGTCAGCGGAGCGACGAGCACATCCCCCGGCTCCAGTCCCATCGGGTCGGACGGGTGCAGCACCACTCGGGCCCGCCCCGTGGCGACACCCGGGGCTCCCGGAACTCCGCTGAGCACATCGCCGATGACCACCGGGATGGCCGCAACCGCCGAGTCCCGCCGAGTCCACTCGGTCAACGGCTTGACCGCCCCATTGATGATGAAGGGCGGCTCCAACTCGAACAACTCGAGGTACTGCTGCTCACGACTGGCCAGGCGGGCTCGGAACTCATCGGGATCGTTGACGAAGGCATCCAACTCGTCGCCGAGCAGCATGCACATCGTCGAGGACGTGTAGTCGTGGCGAGCGGCCAACTCCCAGATCGCCAGACGAACCTCGTGAATCACCTTGATCACGTTGGTCTTGGCCCGTTCGCGCCCGGCGAGGTGCAGGTGGGCCGAACGCAGACCCGCTTCGAACTGTTCGAGCACCTCGGGCTGTTCGGCCAGCGCCGAGCGGATCGATGCCGTCAGGTCCTCGCGCATCTGCTCATTGCGGCTGTTGCGCACTGCCGGGGCATCGGCGTCGGACGCGGCCCGCATGGCGTTGATCAGCACCGTCACCAGGTTCGGGTCGGTCTCCCATGTCGCCGACCTGATGTCCCACTCGTTCGGACCGCGTGAGCCGAAGTTGCGCAGAAAATGCCCAAACCCGTCGCGGTACTCGGCGGAGTCGGCGGGCCGACGCGACAACTCCCACATGGCATGGCTGGGGGCGGCCGAGTCGATGTCGCCGACGGCGGTGATCAGTTTGAGCGCGATCGACGGGTCGCCCATCGCCTCGGCGATCGCCGCCAGGATTCCGGGCCCGATCGACGAGCCCGCAGTGACGGCCAGATGCCGGCGGAAGAGGTGGCGGATGTGGGGGATCAGCGAACGGGCCCGCTCGACCAGCTCACCGTCGGTCAACGTCGACAGGTTCGGTCGAGCGTCGCGTATCGAATTCGCCAGCTCGCGGTCGTCGCGTAGTTCGGTCAGATCCTGGGCACCGACAACCCCGGCCATCCATCGGCCGACGCGCTCGGTGGCGGCCGGGTTCTCATGCCATGGCTCCGGCTCGTACGGAGGGGCGTCGGGATGCGCCCCGAGATAGACGGCGTCGATCGCCTCCGGGGTCAGCCCCGGTCCTCGCACGCCGAACAGTCGAACCGATGTGGCGTTGATGTACAGATAGCCGCCGAACGACCCGATGACCTCGGGGCGGTCGACATCGAGCTCGTCCGGGTCGACGCTCTGGTAGTCGAGCACTGCGGAATCGCGCCAGCCCGGAAGGATGCCTGGTTCCCAGACCAATCCCCAGGCCAGCGGGCTGGCCGGACTGGGGAGTACCTCCCCGGCGTTTGCCCTGGTAAAGAGCGGGAAACGGGGGTTGATCGTCCAGTCGGTGATCCAGCGTTCGAGCATTGTGCGCGTGTCTTTCAGTCAGAGGATGGTGACGAGGCCGGTGTCGCCGTCGACACGGATACGGGCCCCGTTGGGGATCGAACGGGTGGCATTCGTGGCCGAGACCACACAGGGGATTCCCAACTCGCGACTGACGATGATGGCATGACTCATCACTGCTCCGACATCGACGACGACCGCGGCAGCAGGCACGAACAGCGGCGTCCACGACGGATCGGTGATCGGGGCGACGAGGATGTCGCCGGGCTCGAGGGCCGACGGGTCGTTCGAGTCGAGGATCACGCGGGCGATTCCCTCGGCCGAACCACCGCACCCGGGCATCCCTTGCAGCGTGTCGCCCGATGCCAGTTGATCGACATTCGTTGCATCGCGGCGGGGCCATGTCGCTGGACCTTCGGCCGAACCGACCACAACGAACGGCGGGACCAGTTCCTGCAACGCGACGTACTCCGCCCGTCGCTCGCGCAGCGATTCGGTGAGCGAGTGCGGATCGCTGACGACGGTGTCCAACTCGGAGGGCAGCAGGAATCCGAAGTCCTCGATCTCGTCGAAGGCGCCGCGCTCGACCATCCGTCGACCGAGTTCGCGCATCGCCATGCGCATCTCGTGGATATGGCGGATGTTGTTGGTCTTCGTCCGTTCGCGCCCCGGCAACCATGCCATCGACGAGTTGATCCCGGCACTGAGCTGGCCGTGGACGGCCGGATCACCCTCGACGATGGCCAGCAACTCCGCCGCCGCCGCCCGGCGCTGGTCGGCCCGGATGGCGTTCTGCCCGGAGGGCGCCATCGAGTCCGGCGCGGCTCGCATGCGGTCGATCGCACTGAGGGCCAGAGCCGGACGGGTTTCCCACGTGGGCGAACGGGTCTCCCATTCGTTGGGCCCCCGGGAGCCGAAGTCGAGCAGGAAGGCCTCGAACCCGGCGGCGAACTCGGCCGACTCGGGGTCGAGACGGGACAGCTCCCACATCGCGTAGCTCGGGGCGGCGGAGTCGACGTCTCCCAGACCGGCGATGATCGGCATGATCAGATCTGGTCGGCCGACGGCTGTAGCCACCGCGGAGATGATCCCGACCGGCAGCGTCGCCAGGAAGGTGACGTAGATGTGATGGGCGAACAGATGCCGGTGCGCCTCGACCAAGCTCAGGTAGCGCTCGACCAACTGGCCGTCGGTGAGGCCCGACAAATCCGGGCGGTTCCGGCGCAGTTCGATCGTGGTCGCCCGGTCGTCCATCAGCTCGGAGAGATCCTCGATGTTGCTCTGCGACAGCACGTAGCCGAACGTCGCCCCCATCTTCTCGGTGGCTCCCGGCTGCACATCACCTGCCATCTCCGTATACGGCGGCACTCCGGGCTGGACGCCGAAGATGGCGTTGTCCATGATCTCCCACGACAGCCCGGGACCGCGCTCGCCGAACACCCGCACCAACGAGGCGTTCAAATAGCAGTAGCCACCGAGCACGCCGAGCTGTGAGAAGGTCCCTTCGGGGAACTCCTGGCGCTCGAAGGCGCCGATGCGTACCCAGGTGTCCTGCCACCCCAGTTCGGCGAACCACAGCGTCGTCCCGCTGGTCAAGGGTGTGACCGGGTCGGGGAACACCTCCCCCACGTTGCCCCGGGTGTAGATCGGGAAGCGGGCGGACAGATCGGTGTCAGTGACGTAAAACTTTTGCCCCATGTCTGCGCACTGTAGTGACCGACGACACGTCGATGTTCAACGGGGAAGTCCGGCCACGACCGACCGAGTCGGTTGACCGGCGGCGAGACTGCTCCTGTGAGCGGCTCCCCCCGGATTGACCCCATCGACGACGCCGAGATGGCTCCGGCCGACCTCGCCGAGTTCGCCTTCATCGCCGATGCACCCTGGGTCGTCGATCCGGCTTCGATCGCCTGGCTCCCTCCGGTGCCGGGCTTGCGCGACGCCTGTCGACGCACGATTCCCGGTCTCACCCGCCCCGCGAGACTTCCACCGGTGCGCCGACTGCTGACCGTCGTCGGATGCCTCGTCGTCGCCCTCGTCCCGTGGTTCGTGCGGCGCCGGCTCGGACGATACGGCGGCCTGTCCACGCAGGAGGCCAGCCGGACGATGCTGTCGGTGCGATTGCGACGGGCGGCCGAGCGCCTCGGCTCGACGTACATCAAGCTCGGTCAGATCATCTCCGCCGGAGACGGGCTCTTTCCGGCCGTGCTGGTGACCGAGTTCAAGCGCTGCCGTGACCAGGTTCCCGCCGAGCCGTGGGCCACCGTGCAGTCGGTGCTCGAGGCGGAATTGGGTGCCGGGCTCGCATCGACGTTCGCCTGGATCGACCACACTCCGCTGGCCGCAGCCTCCATCGCCCACGTGCACGCGGCCGAGTTGTTGACCGGCGAACGGGTGGTCGTCAAAGTGCAACGGCCCCAGGTCGCCGGGCTCGTCACCAAGGATCTCAAGGTGATGGCCTGGCTCGCCCCTCACCTGGTCGGACGCATTCCCGTGGCCGCGCTCGCCAACCCGCCGGCACTAGTTGAGCTGTTCGCCGAGACGATCGTCGAGGAGCTCGACTTTCGACTGGAAGCCGCCAACATGCTCGACGTCGCCCGCGTCCTGCGCGACCTCGGCCAGGACGGCTACGTCGTTCCCCGGCCGCATCCGAGCCTGGTGACCAGGCGGATGTTGGTGATGCAGCGCATCGACGGCTTCAACTTCGACGACGTCGCCGGCATGAAGGGCGCCGGCATCGACACGCACCAGGTCATCCGCGACGGGATGATCGCCTTCATGGAGGGGGCGATGGTCCACGGCATCTTCCACGGCGACCTGCACGGGGGCAACCTGTTCGTGTTACGCGACGGCCGCACGGCGCTGTTGGATTTCGGGATCGTCGGGCGGCTGTCGGCGCAACGGCGTCTGGCCTTCCTCCGTCTGATGCTCGGAGCCACGACCAACGACGTGCTCGGCCAACTCGGTGCGCTGCGCGATCTCGGCGCACTCCCCCACGACACCGACCTGATGCAGGTGATGAAGGACCTGCGCCTCGACGAACCGCCCGTCGACCCGATCACCCTGTCGGGCGAACAACTCGTCGCCGAGGTCCAGCGCGTCGTCAAAGCCCTCCTCGGCTACGGCGCGCGGCTACCCAAGGAGTTGATGCTCTACGTCAAGAACATGGTGTTCCTCGACGGGGCGATCGCCCGTCTCGCCCCGGACCTCGACATCCTCGCCGAGATCGCCACCATCTCGATGCTCTTCGCCGAACGTCACGGCGAGCGGTTCGGAGCCGAGTTGGGCTTGACCGACGGCGCCTTCGAACTCGACATGACGGGTGTAAAGGCCGGCTTCGGCCTCGACCCCTCGGTGGAACAGCTCACCTACCGCGACCTGCAGGAACGCCGTGCCCTCATCCAATCCCGGATGCGAACCCGAGGACGAACGCTCAAAACGTGAGCGCGTGGAGGTCGGCGGCTCCGGCCATGGCCGAGGCGGCGAAACCAAGCGTCGTCGGGAGGATCCGTGCCCGGTAGAAATCGGCGATCGCGATTCGCTCCCGAAGGTAGTCCACATGATCGGGCCCGTCGGCGATCAGTGTTCGGGCTGCTGCGGCGCCTCGCTGCAGCGCCCAGTCGCCCAGCACCGTGCCGAGCATCCGCAGGTACGGCGTCGCACCGGCGAGCGCATCGTCGATTCGACCGGCAGCCAGCGCGGTCCGCAGATATGCCGTTGCGGCCACGACCGCCTCGAGCGACGGAGTCGCCCCGGCATCGCGCTGCACCCGGGCCAACAGGTCGTCGAGCGTGGCGCCGCCGTCGAGCGGGAGTTTGCGGGTGATCAGGTCGATCGCCTGGATGCCGTTGGTCCCTTCGTAGATCGGGGCGATACGGCTGTCGCGCCAGAACTGGGCGGCGCCGGTCTCCTCGACGAATCCCATCCCACCGTGGATCTGGATCCCGATCGAGGTCATCTCGACGCCCAGATCGGTCGGCCAGGCCTTGCATACCGGGGTGAGCAGGGCGACCAGATCGCCGGCCAGGCGGCGCTCCTCGGCATCGGGGTGGGTCAGGGCCCGGTCGACGTGGGCGGCGTCGAAGTACAACAGTCCCCTCATCGCCTCGATGTTGGCCTTCATCGTGGCCAGCATCAACCGGACGTCGGCATGTTCGACGATCGGCGACGACGCTCCGGGCGGTGCACCCGTCGCCCGGCCCTGGCGTCGCTCGCGGGCATAGTCCAACGCATGCTGATACGCCGCCTCACTGATCGCCAGACCTTCAAGGCCGACCGACAGGCGGGCATTGTTCATCATCGTGAACATCGATCGCATCCCGGTGCACTCCTCGCCGATGAGATACCCGACGGCGTCCTCGAACTCCATCACACAGGTGGGCGAGGCGTGGATGCCGATCTTGTGTTCGAGCTTCAGGCAGACGGCACGATTGCGCTCGCCGAGTGATCCATCGTCGTTGACCAGGTATTTCGGCACGATGAACACCGAAATGCCCCGCGTGCCAGGGGGCGCATCGGGGGTACGGGCGAGAACGAGGTGAATGATGTTCTCGGTCAGGTCGTGCTCGCCGAAGGTGATGAAGATCTTGGTCCCCGAGAGGCGGTACGTGCCGTCGTCGGCCCTGGTCGCCCGGGCCCGCAACGCTCCCACGTCAGAACCGGCGTCGGCCTCCGTGAGGTTCATCGTCCCGGTCCACTCTCCGGTGATCATCTTCGGCAGGAACACTGCCTTGTGCTCCTCGGACGCATGATGGAGCAGCAGTTCGATGGCGCCTTGGGTGAGCAGCGGGCACAGCGACAAACCCATCGATGCCGAGGTGATCATCTCCTGCACGGCGATCGTCGTCACCCACGGCTGGCCGCCACCGCCCCACTCCTCGGGAAACGAGATGCCGGCCCAGCCTGCCTCGACGAACCGGCGATACGCCTCGGGGGTGCCCGGCGTCGTCGTGACGGTGCCGTCGGCGTGGCGTACGGCCGGCTGCTCGTCGCCGAGCTGTCGCAGCGGGGCGAAGACCTCGGCGACGAACCTGCCTGCCTCGGCGAGCAGGTCGACGGTCATCGCCGTATCAACCGATACGCCTCCGCCGTACCACGAACCGAGTTCGTCGAGATCGGCATGGTGGGCCAGCGCAAAGGCGATGTCGTCGAGCGGAGGTCGATAGGTCATGCGTAATCCTGCTCCACCGACGCTGCCGCCACCACTTCGACGTTCCATATTCCCGCTTGACATATTCCGATACTGGTATATGTTGGCCCTATGGCCCGGGCGACGACGACATCCGATGCATTCAACGCCGTGGCCGAACCGTGCCGTCGCCAGATCCTTACCTCCCTCGGCCGGCGCGAGGCGTCGGTCAACGAGCTCGTCGATCGACTGCACCTCACCCAGCCGCAGGTGTCCAAGCACCTGGGCGTATTGCGGGCCGTCGGTGTCGTTCAATGCCGCACGGCCGGGCGCCAACGGCTCTACCGCGTCAACGGCGCCGCCCTCAAACCGATCCACGACTGGGTACGCAGCTTCGAGCATCTGTGGAACGAACGACTCGATCGCCTCGACCACCTCCTTACCGACATCCAAGACCAGGAGCCCCTGCAATGAACACCACCACCACCATCCCCGGCCGCCGCTACGGAAGTGCCGTGGTCACCACTCCGTCCGACTGCGAGATCGAGATCACCCGGGTCTTCGATGCTCCGGCCGCCCGCGTCTATGCCGCGTGGACGACACCGGACCATGTGCGGCGGTGGTGGGGATCGCCCGAGACCCCGTTGACGGTCTGCGAGATCGACCTGCGCGTGGGTGGGTCGTGGCGGTATGCAATGCAGTCCGACTCCGGTGTCGAACTCGGCTGGCATGGAACGTACCGCGAGATCGTGCCGACGCAGCGTCTGGTCTCGACCGAGGTCTTCGAGGGCTATCCCGATGGCGAGGCGCTCAACACACTCACGCTGACCGAGGCCGACGGGGTGACGACGATGCTGGTCAACGTGCTCCACACCAGCCGGGAGAACCGCGACGGACATATCAACTCGGGCATGGAGGCCGGCATGCAGCTCACCCTCAACCGCGTCGACGACCTGCTCCCGGGTCTGAGCGACATCGCCGAGAACTACCGTCGGATCGCCGGCGCCTTCACCAAGGTCGCCTCGGCCGTCCCCGCCGACGCCTGGTCGAACCCGGCGCCGTGCGACGGATGGGTGGCGCGCGATGTGATCGCCCACATGACCGGCTGGATGCCGGCGTTCCTCGATCCGGCCCCGGTCAGCCTGCCCACGGATCTGCCGGTCGACACCGATCCGGCCGGTGCATGGATCACCTTGAATGACGCGATCCAGGCCCTGCTCGACGACCCGGCGACTGCGGCGCAGGAGTTCGACCACCCGCACGTGGGGCGCCAAACCGTCGGCAACGCCATCGGCATGTTCTTCCTCGGCGACGTCCTCGTCCACACCTGGGATCTGGCCCGGGCCACCGGTGGCGACGAGACCCTCGACGCCGCCCAGGTCCATGCGATGTACGAGGGCCTGCAGCCGATCGAGGAAATCCTGCGCTCGAGCGGCCAGTACGGCCCCGCCGTGCCGGTTTCGGCCGACGCCGACGAGCAGACGAAACTCATCGCCTTCACCGGCCGCCAGCCGTAGTCGTCATTCCATCGGGCGCCAGTTCTCAACGCCCGCGCGGAGTTGTGGGCCGGCTCGGTGACATATGGTTGCCGCCCATGGGGGGACGGATATGACCACGGCGTTCTTCACCAGCTACGCGCGAGCCGACTCCGAGAACGGCCTGCTCAAGAAGGTCATCGACGACTTGGCCGCCGGTGTCCATTCGCTTCTTCCCGGTGTCGCCGCGACCGATGTGTGTTTCTTCGATCAGACAACCATCGAAACCGGCGCAGACTGGGAGCGAATACTTGCCGACGGAGCGAACACGGCGCGTGTGCTCGTCTGTCTGATGTCGCCGACCTACTTCAGTCGGCCCCATTGCGCCAAGGAGTTCGACGTCTTTCGTCGCCGGCTGGAGGCCTACGACGCGGTGGGCGATCGACGGGTGGTCGTACCGGTCATCTGGCGGTCGGAGATCGAGATCCCCCAGACTCTGGCCCGGCTGCAGCACAACAGCGACGTCTTTCCCAAGAAGTACCACGAGGCCGGGTTGCGTGGGCTGAAGCGCCTGGGGTCGCAGCGCGAGAAATACCTGATGGCGATCGACGCCCTCGCCAAGATCATCGCCGACATGGCGCGCCAGCCCCCGCTCGGGTCCCTCGCCGCCCGGCCCAGATTCGAGGAGCTGACCAACTCTTTCGATCATCCGGTGATCGGGCGATTCCCGTTGGCTGTCGCCGTGCTCGCCCCACTGGGAGCCGCCGGCCGTATCGACCCGTTCACGCCGACGATCGGCGAGCAGATCGACCAAGCCACGCACAATGCCGGTGTCGCCTGGCGCGAGGTGATCCCCGGCAACGATCTGGCGGGCCGGTTGGCCGCGACGATGTCGTCCGGCGACGGCGCGGCTGTGGTGGTGTTGACCCACGAAACGGCCCCGCCGTGGTTCGACATTGCACGTGACCTGGTGTTGAGCAAGCCGTGGTACCTATTGGTCGAGGAACCGATGGCGAAACTGGTGACGCCGCCGTCCGGCGCGGCGGGGGTGATCACGTTCCAGACGAACGGACCGCGGGACCTCAAGCAGTGCGGAATCACGCTGTTCACCGACTTGAAGCTGCGCCATGTCGATCGGCCGGTTGCAATGGCCGCCCACGATGATGCCCTCGTCAGCCAGGCGCTTGAGCAAGGCATCGACACGGCCCGCCGCCCCGAGATCAGCGCCGTGAGCGGACGATGACCGACATCGCCGCGGGACCGTCCGCGGCTCCGACCGAGCCCGAACGCCCGCTCGGCAGGATTGTGACCTTCTACTCGTACAAGGGTGGAACGGGCCGTTCGATGGCCCTCGCCAACGTCGGCTGGATCCTGGCTGCAGCGGGACGCCGCGTGCTGATGATCGACTGGGACCTCGAAGCCCCCGGCCTGCACCGCTACTTCCATCCCTTCCTCGACGACCCCGAACTCACCGAATCCCGCGGCCTGATCGACTGGGCGATCGACCTCAAAGCCCTGTCGGTGACCGCCGCGACCCCGCGGACGGGTGCACCCTCGCAGACACATCCCGAAGACTTCGTCGAACTGCAACTCGTGATGGATCATCTGGGAGCGGTGGGTGCGTGTGCGTTCAGTCCTGACGGGACGCGCCTTGCGGTCGGCAGTCCTGATCGGACGGTGCGGGTCTGGGACACCACTACCTGGGAACCCATCACCACCCTTACCGGACACAGAAGCTCGGTCTTGACATGTGGATTCAGTCCCGACGGGACCCGCCTCGTGTCTGGCAGCGGGGATCAAACGGTCAGGGTGTGGGACACCACCACATGGGAATTGACCATCATCCTCACCGGACACACCGACTGGGTCAGGGCATGTGCGTTCAGCCCCGACGGCACCCACCTCGTGTCCGGCAGCGACGATCAAACCCTACGGGTGTGGAACACCATCACCTGGGAACCCACCGCCACACTCACCGGACACACCGGCTGGCTCTGGGCGTGTGCATTCAGTCCCAACGGGACCCACCTCGTGTCCGGAAGCAGCGATCAAACCGTACAGGTCTGGAACACCACCACCTGGGAACCCACCACCACACTCACCGGACACACCGACTGGGTCAGGGCGTGCACATTCAGTCCCGACGGGACCCACCTCGTGTCCGGCAGCGACGATCAAACCCTACGGGTGTGGAACACCACCACCTGGGAGTTGACCATCGTTCTCACGGGACACACTGGCTGGGTCAGGGCGTGTGCATTCAGTCCCGACGGGACCCGCCTCGTGTCCGGCAGCGACGATCAAACCCTCGGAGTGTGGAACACGACCACCTGGAAACCGTTGATCACGCTTGCCCGTCAATCAGACCGCAGTCCCATCTCATCGTTCGATCCGGCTCGCGTGTGGCCGTTTGCACTCAGCCCTGACGGGACCCAGCTGGTATCGGGCAATTCCGCGCAAAACGTCCACGTCTGGGGCCCGCCCGCCGAGCGCAGCGACGGCCCGAAGGAGCGTGCGGGCGAAGAGCCCTGGTGGGACGGCCGCGTTGGGCTGGCGAACTTCATGGTGCCGATCGACGTGCCGTTCGAAGGCGACGGTGCGCTCGAACTCGTCCCGGCCGGGGTGCAGGACTCGGCGTACGCCGCGCGGGTGACACGGTTCGATTGGGAATCGTTCTACACCGACTTGGGCGGCGGAGTGATTCTTGAGGCCCTCAAGCAAGAACTGCGCGCCGACTACGACTTCATTCTGGTCGACAGTCGCACGGGCATCTCCGACACGTCGGGCATCTGCACTGTGCAGATGCCCGACGACCTGGTGGTCTGCTACACACTCAATCACCAGAGCATCAAGGGTGCAGTCGCCGTCGCCACCTCGGCCGAAACCCAGCGGACCAAGCCGAGCGGAGAACCGGGCCTACGCGTCTGGCCGGTCCCGACCCGGGTGGAACTCGGCGAGAAGGACAAGCTCGAATCGGCCCGAGCCGCGTCGCGCGAGGAGTTCGGCCGATTTCTCCGCCATCTCCCACGAGCTGAACGACAGACCTACTGGGGCCGCGCCGAGATCGTCTACCAGCAGTTCTTCGCCTACGAGGAGGTACTCGCAACCGTCGCCGACCGCAAGCATCAGACCCTCTCGCTCCTCTCCTCGTTCGAGGAGCTCGCCCGCCGCCTGGCCGACGATCCAGCACTCGAGATGCCCGAGATCCCGGAGGCCGACCGCCAGACCTGGCTCGACCGCTACCGCCGGCCGAGCGGCGGCCAGGCGGCACCGGCGCAGCAGTTGTTCGTCAGCTATCCGCGCCGTCCACCCGAGTTCGCCGAACGCTCCGCCCTGATCGTCGCTCGCTTCAGAGATGAGGGATTCCGCGTATGGTGGGACCAGGATCTGCAGCTGGGCGACGACATTGCGCACGCGAGCCAGACAGCGTTGGAGGCAAGTTT
>JANMJD010000087.1:0-2356 GCA_031371195.1 Actinomycetes bacterium
AGTATTCGGTTCATCATTTCGGGAAGATTGTTCGCTGCCGGTACGCCTGGTAGCGTGGGTGAAGGAGAAGTTGGTACCGGCGATCAGCACCTCCGGACGCCGGGTCACGAGGGGAATCATGGTGCGCGCCGCCATTGGCGACGATCACGAACGGTGCCTCGAAGAACTGCGCACCTCGCTCAGTCTTTACCTCACGACCGAGTATTTCTACGAGGTCGCCGCCCACGCTGGTTTCGACCTCAAGCCCGGTTGCGCGCTCACCGATGTGCCGCTGGAGCTGGTCGCTCAGATGGGCGTGTACGGCACGCCGGCCGAGATCGCCGGTCGGCTCCGGCGCTACGTCGGGCTGGTCGACTGGGTCGTGCTCGCCCCACCTGCCGGTGTCGAGTTGCGGGCCGCCCGCGATCAGCTCGAAACCATCATCGACACGCCGTGGGCATCACTCATGGCCGAATCGGCGGCCGTTGCGGACGGCGCCTCCGGCGCGGGGGCGGCCGCATGAAGCCCCTCGACGGTGTCCATGTTCTCGACTGCGCCACCCTGTTCGCCGGTCCGCTCTGCGCCACCATCCTGGCCGACTTCGGTGCCGATGTGCTGAAGATCGAGCATCCGGGTCGGGGCGATCCGGCCCGCACCCACGGTCCGGCGAAGGACGGGATCGGCCTGTGGTGGAAGATGCTGGCCCGCAACAAGCGCTGCATCACGCTCTACCTGGGGTCGCCCGAAGGCCGCGATCTCTTTCTCAGGTTGGTTGACAATGCTGATGTCGTGATCGAGAACTTCCGACCCGGCACGTTCGAGAAGTGGGGCCTCGGACCCGATGTGTTGCACGCCCGCAACCCCCGTCTGGTGATGGCGCGAGTGAGCGGGTTCGGCCAGTTCGGACCCAAGGCCCATCAACCCGGATTCGGGACCCTGGCCGAGGCGATGAGCGGGTTCGCAGCCATGACCGGCGAACCCGACGGTCCGCCCACGCTGCCCCCGTTCGGCCTGGCCGACGGCATCTCGGCGCTTACCCTCACCAACGCCGTGATGACCGCGCTGTACACCCGCGACCGGCCCGGCGGACTCGGCCACGGTCAGGTCATCGACCTCGCCATCATTGAGCCCATCCTCACCGTGCTCGGCGCCCAGCCCATCGTCTACGACCAACTCGGACAGGTGCAGCCCCGCACCGGCAACCGCACCATCAACAATGCCCCTCGCAATACGTACCGCACCCGCGACGGCAAATGGATGGCCATCTCCACGAGCGCGCAGCCCATCGCCGAGCGGGTCATGACGCTGGTCGGCCATCCTGAGGTGATCGCCGAGCCGTGGTTCCGCTCCGGCGCCGAGCGGGCCAAGCGGGCCGACGCGCTCGACACGATGGTCGGCGACTGGGTGGCGGAGCGTGACCTGTGCGACGCGATGGCCGAAATGGAGAAGGCCGAAGCCGCGGTTGCGCCGATCTACGACATTGCCGACGTGTTCGCCGACGAGCAGTTCGCCGCCCTCGACACGATCACGAGCGTTCCCGATGAAGACTTCGGGACCGTACGCATGCAGAACGTGCTGTGGCGCATGAGCGAGACGCCCGGATCGATCGAATGGACAGGACGGGCCATGGGCGCCGACAACGCCGACGTGTACGGCCGTCAGCTTGGGCTGACTACGTCGGAAATCGAAGCGCTACACGAAGACGGCGTGGTGTGAGCCTCTTCGAAACGCTCCTCGGCGCACGGACGTACGACCTCGCCCAAGGGTTCCAGGTCGGCATGCCGCAATCGCCCAATCATCCGAGCTTCCAGATGTCGCTGGTGCGCCGCCACGGTGACATGATGCGCAGCGACGGAGGTTCGGCGGCCAACGAGATCATCGTCACGGGCGGTCACGTCGGCACCCATATCGACGCCCTCTGCCATGTGAGCCACGACCTCTGCCTGCACGGCGGCGTAGCGACCGACGACGTGACATCGAACAAGGGGTTCAGCCAGTACGGCGTCGAGAGCATCGAGCCCTTCGTCGGCCGCGGCGTCTTCCTCGACATCGCCCGGCTGCAGGGCGTCGACGTGCTGAGCCCAGGACAGGCCGTAACCGCCGACGATCTCGAACGGGCGCTGGTGGCCGCCGGCATCGGGATCGGTCCGGGCGAGGCCATCCTGATCGGCACCGGCTGGGGTCGACACTGGACCGACCGGGCCCGCTACGAGGGTCAGTCCGAGGGCGTGCCCGGCCCCGACCCGTCCGGCGCCGAGTGGCTGGCCGCCCATCACCCCCGCATGGTCGGGGCCGAGACGATTGCGTTCGAACAGATCCGGCCCGGCGCGGGTCATGCGACGTTGCCCGTCCATCGCGCTCTGCTGGTCGACGCCGG
>JANMJD010000100.1:0-20205 GCA_031371195.1 Actinomycetes bacterium
AAGTCGATGGCGCGGAAGTAGCGGTCGAATGACTCGTCGACCGCGGCGCGGGCTCCCACGATGACGTTGAGACCCCAGGTGAACCCGTAGAGGTCGTCGAAGTCGAGTCCGTCGAGGCGTTCGCGGGTCTCGCGCACGTCGTGAGGGTGCGCGGGAATGTAGTTCGGGACGCTGTACATGAAGGTGACATGTCGGCGGTCCTGGGTGACGTGGAGCGCGTCGCCCGCAAGCAGAATGCGCTTGTCGTCCGGGGCGTCGGTCCAATGGAGCACGGTACTCCCGGGAAAGTGCCCGGGGCAGCGGCACAGATGAACGTCGGGAGAGAGTTGGTCGATGCGGTGGTGGCGTGGCGGCAACTGGCGGACTGGCAACCACCGGCCACCATCCAGGATGCCATGCATCGTTTCATCACAACCGGAATGCTCGACCGACATCTCCGCAGGGTCCGCAAGATCTACCGAGAGCGACACAGCATGGTTCTCGAGGCGGCGAGCATGTGGCACGGGACGGGGCTGATCGCTGCACCACCCAACAATCACGCCGGACTCCATCTGGAGGTGCGCCTACCCGACGGCGTCAGCGAATCAGCGGTGATCGCCGAGCTACGTCGCCACGGCATCGGTGTGAGCGGCCTTGCCGAGTGCACCCACGTCCCGTCACCCGACGATGGCCTGCTGATCGGCTTCGGGCTGGCCAACCGGGACGTCCTGCCGGCCGCCCTCGACGTCGTCGGATCCAGCCTCGCCGTCGTCGGTGGCGGCGGACGCGAGCTCAGCGGCGGCGCCGCTCGGTGAGGTGGACGGTGACGGCATCGCCGGCGGTCTTGCCGATGCTGGTCTGCAGAGCTTTGGCGATCGGGAGTTTGTGGGTGCCGTCACCGAGGGCCATGAACGAGGTGCGGAACTCATGGCCGTCGATGGTGCCGCTGACCTTGACCAGTCCGCGCGTGCCGAAGAACTCGGCGGTCCAGTCGGTGATGATGTTGGTCCACGCCCCGGCGTCGCCGCCGCGCACCAGGGTGGCGGTGAACGTGTGGTCAAGCGGTCCGACCGTTCCTTCGACGGCGGGCTTGGGCTTCACGGTCGTTCTCGATGGCTTGGAAGCGGTCGCGTCATCGACTGGGATCCTGTTCGATATCGGTCGGTTGGTACATGAGAGAGCCGGGCGTGGTGAGTACGGTTCCGGTTTCGAGCCAGGTCTTGAGGCCCGAGAGCATCATCGGCCACCCGCCGTACAGGTCCGGGGCGGCGTCGACGGGCAGATCGTCGTGGATCACGGTGAGTCGACAGGAATCACCCACCGGCTCGATGTCCCACGTCACCCGCGAGGTTCCAGCGGCATCGGCAGCGTCACTCCAACGGGCGTGGAAGGTCTGGACGAGGCGGCGCGGAGGGTCCACCTCCAGATTGACCCCGTCGACCAGTGGCCCGGACGCGCCAGGGTGCGTGACCGCATACGCCGAGTTCAGAGTCCAGTCCGACTCGATCGCCGAACCGAATTGGAACCGACTACGAGTGGCGTGATCGGTGATCGCCGCCCACAGACGTTCAGGCGTGGTGCGTATGTAGATCTCGAAGATCTTTTCCATCGGTGTGTGCTCCAATTCTGCTTTCAAGCCGGTGAGTCCTGCGACCCACGGTTCGGTGTACTTGCTCACCCAGCGATCGTGGAGCAGCCGAATCGGTATCGGGTTCAAGAAGTGGTGCTTCTCACGCCCGCTCCGACGGCTCACGACGAGCCCTGCCTCCTCGAGGATCGCCAGGTGTTTGGCGACCGCGATCCGGGTCATGCCGCGCCCCGCCGTCAACGCCAACAGTGTCTGGCCGTCGTCGAGGAACAAGGCATCGAGCAGGTCACGTCGGGTGGTATCGGCGAGGGCTCGGAACACGGTCTCCACGCCCTCCACTATAGGAAACCAGATGGTTTCCTGTCAAGAGATCATGCACGTTTCGAGCAGACGTCACGTTTCGGGATGCTCGGTGTTGAGAGCATCGAGCCGGGCCGCGAGATGGTTCCGTTCCGGCTCATTGATGCACAGTTCGACAGCTTCGACGTACGAGATCCGGGCGAGGTTGACCAGGCCGGCCCGGCGCGCGAGTTCAGCCCGTACCGCGAAGACCCGATGGTGACGGGGCAGGGCGTCGTCAAGTCCGTCGAGGATGGCGAGGCCGGCGCGGGGTCCCTCGGCCTCGGCAACGGCGACCGCCCGATTGAGTGCGACGATCGGGGATCCGGTCAGGGCTGCGAGGGTGGCATAGAGGGCGGCGATCGCACCCCAGTTCGTGTCGGCAGCCGTCGAGGCGCGGGCGTGCTCGCCGGCAATGCAGGCTTGAAGCCGCAGTTCTTCGGCATAGCCGTCCAAGGTGCCCAGTCCGTCCACCAGCCGGATTCCGGCCCGCAGCTCGCGGCCATGCCAGAGCGAGCGATCCTGGTCGGCAAGGGTGACCAGCCGTCCATCTTGTTCACGGGCATCGCGTCGAGCGTGCTGGATCACCAACAGTGCCAACAGCGCCCGGACTTGTGCCGCTTGCGGGACCAACCGGTGCAGCACCGCGGCGAGCTGCACGGCGTCCCCGGCGAGGTCGGCGCGAACCAATTGCGGCCCACGTCCCGGCGTATACCCGGCGGTGAAGGCCAGATAGATCGTCCGGCACACCTCGTCGAGGCGGGCTCGCAACTCGTCGTGGACAGGGGAGACGAGCGGGATCCCGGTCGCGACGATCTTCCGCTTGGCTCGCGTGATTCGGGCAGCCATCGTCGCCGGGGACACGAGGAACAGACGGGCAATCTCGTCGGTTGGAGTTCCGATGACGAGTCGAAGCGCCAACGCCGACCGGGACTCCGGATGCAGTGCAGGATGGCAGCACAGCAGGATGAGCTGTAACCGTTCGTCGCCAAGTCTGTCGGAGTCTTCGGCATCGGCCGGTGAAACCCAACCGCGGCCGGTTGCGAGCAGGGGCACCTTGCGCCCGGCGACGGCCTCGGCTCGCAACCGGCCGACGATGACGCGCCAGGCCGTCGTGTAGAGCCAGCCGGCGCGATTGTCGGGCACGCGCTCTTCGGTCCACCGCGCACTTGCCCTCGCGAACGCCTCGCTCAGGGCATCCTCGGCCAGATCGAGTCGGCGGGTGCGGGCGACGAGCAGCGACAGCAACCGGCCCCACTCGGCCCGGAACGTGTCGGCGATGACACGCTCAACCGACGTCGAGGACGGGCCGGATATCGATGTCATAGGCGGGCAGGATCCGGCAGAGATCGATGGTGGTATCAAGATCGGGTGCCTCGACGACATAGAAGCCGCCAATCTGTTCGGCTGCTTCGGCGAACGGGCCATCGGTGATCATCATCTCGCCGCGCCGGGTTCGTAGGGTTGTCGCCGCCCGACCCTCGCCCAGCGCCTCCCACGCCAAGATCTCGACGCCGGGTCGCGCCGCGCAGGCCCTGGTGAACGCACTGAACTTGGCCATATCGGCCTCCCGTTGCTCAGGCGTTAGATCGTCCCAGGTCGGCATCTCGCCATAGCCGGCGAGCAGGACAAAGTACTTCATGGCGAACTCCTTGCGTCTTGGCCGGCGACCATCGTCAGCACTAGGATGACGCGAGACACCAGCGGAAATCGACAGGGCAGTACAACAAATCCCAACGTACTGGTCACGACACGTACTCGACTGCCGCCGGCAAAGTCATCGCTTCCCGGTGCGGTCGCGGTCTGGCGTCGTGGTCCGGTAATCGTGAACCAGACCGCAGGTCAGGTCGGTGGTTCGCCCTGCACCGATTGATCGTGGTGGAACACACCGTCGATCAGGTTTGCTTCGAGCAACCGACGGGTGCGCAGGCCCGGCCGCTCGGCGAGCGCGACCAGTTGACTCGTCCGTCGAATGGCGCCTGCCCGTGCCGCGGTCACAGCGGTCCGCGCGTCAATGGCGTGGAACCGGACGGTGTCACCGGCGCGGAGCTGTGTTGCCCGGTCGACGTCGTCGGAGATGACGGTGGCGATCTTCGGGTAGCCGCCCGTCGTCTGATGGTCGGCGAGCAGCAGGGTGGCGACGCCATCACCAGCCACTTGAATCGATCCGCGAACGATCGGCGATGACGGGATCGCCAGTGCGTCCTTGAGTTCGAGTGCCGGACCGTTCAGTCGCACTCCCATACGGTCGTATGCGGTCGTCAGGGTGAACGAGTGGCTGAGCAGGGCATCGATGGCATCGGGATTGAAGCACGCCAACTGCGGGCCGAGGACAACGCGGACATCGGCGGTCGGCCGAGCAGCCTGCGCTGACTCGACCGGGCCGTCTCGACCGTCGTCGACGACGGCATTTTCGACCACGAGCTCGGCGCCCGCGCCCACGATGCCGCCGCCGAGGTCGGCGCGCGCGTGGGTGGACGTACTGTCGAGCCAGCGGGTGGCGACGAGGTCACCGGCGAAGGCGAGGTAGCACCAGCTTCCCCACTGGCCGGCGGCGACCGTGAACGCGTCGCCCGGGCGCAGCGTGCAGACCGACCATGGGGCGCAACGTCGCCCGGCATGGTGCACGTCGAACCCACCGCCGCACAGTGCCACCGTGACCGTCCCCGCGGTGCAGCGCAGCGCGAGACCGCCGAGCGAGATCTCGATCGCGGTGCAGCCGAGCGGTCGGCCGAGTACGGCATTCGCGGCCGCATGCCCGAACCGGTTCATCGGACCCGATGCCGGGACACCGAAACGAAGGAGACCACGGCGTCCGCCATCTTGGATCGTGACCAGCGGTCCGGCTCGCTCGACGTGGATTACGGCGGTCGTCATCAGACGCTCGTGGATCGGGCGGTCAGGCGACGTTCGAGTGCGTCGGTACCGATCCGGCGGAACGTGATCGTGTCTCCCACGTCGAACAGGAATGGCCGAGCAGGATCGTCGGTGTGCATCGGGACTGGGGACATGCCGATGGCAAACCAACCGGTCGAGAGGGCGGTCGGGATGATCATGCATTGCTGGCCGGCGATGATGACGCTGCCGGCCGGTCTGAGCGGTCCGGGCGTCGGGTTCCGCGGCAGCCGGATGGCCGCCGGGGTGCCGTACAGGTAGGCGAAGCCGGGGGCGAACCCGTACATTCCGACCGTGTACCTGCCCGACAGGTGGATCTGCACCACAGTCGCTTCATCCACGCCGCTGCCCTCGGCAGCCGCCCCGAGGTCGGGGCCGTGATCGCCCTCGTAACACACGTCGATGATGTGGTTGACGCCTGGCGATGGGCGCGTCGGCGCGTCGAGGTTGGCGAGAACGGCGGCGGCAATGGCCGCATGATCGGTCACCACCGGGTCGAACTCGATGAGCAGGCTGGTGAGCGCCGGGACGATCTCGATCATCCCCGACGGCGAATCGCGCGAGAGCGCGGCGTCAAGCGCGTGAATCCGGGCGAGGGTCGTCTCGTCGATCTCGTCATCGAACACGACGAGCACCGCGTGGTCGGCGACCGGCACGACCGACGGTGTCTCCGCGCTCACGTCGATACGAACGGGCGTAGTGCGACACCGGCGGCGACGAGTCGTTCGCGAATATGCCTGGCCATGTCGACCGCACCCGGGGTGTCACTGTGAACGCAGACGGAATGCGCGACCAGTGCTATCGGATCGGCCCCGATGACGGCCATACGCCCGGTTTCGACGAACGAGATCAGCCGCTGGGCCGCCTCGTCCGCATCGTGGATCACCGCGCCCGGCGTGCCTCGCGGGACCAGCAGCCCATCGGGTTCGTAGGCGCGGTCGGCGAAGATCTCGGAGTAGACCTCGGCGCCGGCGGCTCGGGCGACGACTTCGAGTCGGCTACCGGAGATCGCCAGGATTGCCAGCTTGGGGAATGCGATCCGAACGGCATCGACGATGCCGGCGGCGACCTGCGCATCGGCCGCCGCCAGGTTGCCGAGTGCGCCGTGCGGTTTGACGTAACGCACCTCGCTGCCGGCCAACGAAGCCATCGCGCCAAGTGCAGCGACCTGCGCCACGACCATCCGGCCGATTTCATCGGGACGCATCGGAATGATCCGCCGACCGAAGCCTTCCCGGTCGGGGTATCCGGGGTGGGCGCCGACGACAACCCCGTTGTCGGCGGCGGTACGGCAGGTGGCGTACATCGTCTCGGTATCGCCGGCGTGGCCACCACAGGCGACGTTGGCGCTGTTCACGATCGACAGCATCGACTCGTCGTCACCCATGGCCCACGACCCGAAGCCTTCTCCGAGATCCGAGTTCAGATCGATGGTGATCAACGTGGGGTTCCTCTGTTCGCGTGTCGGAATTCTACGCAGCCACCCGACGCGGGCCTCGACGGCGGCAGGCCGCTTGTCAGCGCACCGGTTCAGCATTCGTTATGGTGGTTAGTGCCACGCCCGATGTGGCTCACCTGCTCTGGACCCCGGTCGGCGCGTTCGACCGACGACTCGGAAAAGCGTGGATGGATACAACCATGACAACGGAGACAACATGCGTCGACTGTTCTGCCGTGACCTCGTTTGCGTCAACGGCCGTTCAGGTCACGACGCAGGCGTCTACCGATCGGTGTCGATCGCGCCGCGACTCGTCCGGTCGCCAATACCAGTCGCGACATGCTCGTCGTCGGTCCGGGGGGTGCGCCGTCGAGGAGGTCGTTCCATGACAGCGCCCACGTCGGGGCGATGATGGTGCGAACCACGGGCAGCGTCAACACCCGAGCCAGCGCGGCGACGCGGATCGACGAACCGT
Source organism: Actinomycetes bacterium (assembly GCA_031371195.1). Lineage (GTDB taxonomy): Bacteria > Actinomycetota > Acidimicrobiia > Acidimicrobiales > Ilumatobacteraceae > JANMJD01. The sequence continues at coordinate 6,715 of JANMJD010000100.1, forward strand.
TGATCGCGGCGTGGTGCAGGGGGGCGGCGACCTCGGCGAATCGGCCTGGACCGTCGGCAAGGAGTCGTCGGTAATGGGCGGCTGCGGTACCGGGGCCTGCGAGGATCGCCGCGGCGGCGAGCGCGGCGCTGGTCATCGCCGGGGCGATACCTTCGCCCTGCAGGGGATTGACGAGCCCGGCGGCGTCGCCGACCAGAAAAGTGCGATCCCGCGCCGCGATCGTGCCGACCATGCCCATCTTCAACCAGCCGCCGAGACGGCGACCATCGACGGGGGCGCACAACAGTCCGATGCGACGCAGGTGCTCGCAGAAGCCGTCGAATTGGTTGATTGCGCGCGAGGCCCCGGTTCGGTCGGCGCGCAGGCCGAGGCCGAGTCCGATGTTGGCGGTGCCATCGTCGCCGGGAAACACCCAGCCGTAACCGGGGAACCCGCGTCGGGGGCATTCGTCCCACAGCACGATCCCAGGACGGTCGACGGTTTGCACGACGTAGCTCCGCTGGGCGAAACCCCACAACACTGCACCTTGATCGATGAGGCCGGCGTCGGTGCCGATCCGGCTGGTCGCCCCATCGGCTCCGACCACGACATCACCGATCAGCCGTCGCCCGTCGTCAAGCGCGACGACACCGCGATGCGCGGATCCGACACGGCCGGTTATCGGCTCGGCTCCGGCGGCGATCGCCTGCTCGCGCAGCCAGGCGTCGAAACGCGCACGCGGAACGACCACGCCGTGACCCGGATAGGTGCGACCCGCTCGGGCCGGCAGAACGACCCGTCGACCGGTCGGCCCGACCACAATCATCTCCCCCACCTGACGCCCGGCGGGTGGTGTCAGACCGAGCGACGTCATCAGCGCCAACGCTCGAGGCCCGATCAGATCACCGCACGCCTTGTCGCGCCCGACCGCGGCCTTGTCGACCAGCGCGACACGGGCGCCGCCACGCGCCAACACGAGCGCAGCGACACTTCCCGCAGGCCCGGCACCGACGACAACCGCGTCGAACATCTTCGTCGTCGTCACGTGTCATCCACTGCTGTACGCACGGGCCGCTCCTCGCCACGAAGGTATCGCGAATGACTCCGCACCCGATTCGACCCGCACCGACACGGTTCGCCACGAAACTGTTCGCCGGCCTACCGGCGCGCTACGACCGGCTGGCTGCCGTGCTCTCCCTCGGTCAGGATGGACGCTGGCGTCGGGAGATGATCGACCACATCACACCAACCCATCCGACGACCGTCCTCGACGTCGCCACCGGACCGGCCGGGGTCGCGCTGCAACTGGCCGACCGCACCAACGCCGTCATCACGGGACTCGACCTCAGCGAAGACATGCTCGCCCACGGGCGCCGCAACGTCATCGCCGCACGACGCGACGACCGCATCAACCTCGTGCGCGGGCAAGGCGAGCGACTGCCCTTCGCCGACGGATCGTTCGACGCCGTCACATTCACCTACCTGCTCCGCTACGTCGCCGATCCCACGACAACGATCGCCGAACTGGCCCGAGTCGTCCGGCCGGGCGGCACGATGGCCAGCCTGGAATTCTCCGTTCCGCCGAGCCGCTTCTGGCGATGGTGGTGGATCGGCTATACACGCTTGGTGCTTCCCGTCGCTGGCGCCGCCCTAGGAGGACGGGCTTGGTTCGATGTCGGGCGTTTCCTCGGCCCCAACATCAGCGACCACTACCGTCGATTCCCCGTCGATGCGACCATCGCCGCATGGCGCCGTGCCGGACTGACCAACGTGGGATTCCGGCGGATGAGCCTTGGCGGCGGACTCGTCATCTGGGGTCAACGCCTGCCACAACCCGCAGATCCCTCCGACGCGGACCGGCCGTGAACGAGCCCAGCGGACCACTGCCCCCCGCCTTCTACGCCACCACCGGCAGCACCCGACGGCGCGCCTGGCATGACTGGTGGGTGCTGCTCCACGCCCCCTACACGCTGTGGCATCTGTCGTACGTCGCGGTCGGTGCCACCCTCAGCCCACGGTTCGACGCTGTGCGGCTGACCGCGACCGTGCTCGCCTTCTTCTTCGCTGTCGGCCTCGGGGCGCATGCACTCGACGAACTGCACGATCGACCATTGCGCACCTCGATACCCAGCCCGATACTCGCCACCGTCGCCCTCGCCGGCATCACCGGGGCAATCGTCATCGGCATCGCCGGCATCGGGCGCGTCGGCGCCGGGCTCGCCGTCTTCATCGCCGTCGGTGTAGCGCTGAACTGCGGATACAACCTCGAACTGTTCCACGGACGCCTTCACAACGACATCACCTTCGCCGCCGCCTGGGGAGCGTTCCCCGTCGTCACCGCGTACTACGCGCAGGCCGAAACAATCCGCCCGGTCGCACTCGCCGCAGCGGCGTTCGCATTCTGGCTGTCGGCCGCACAGCGGGCGTTGAGCACACCGGCGCGTACCCTGCGCCGAAGCGTCGAAGCCATACAGGGCACAATCACGTACACCGACGGCGCCACCGAGCCGATCTCACGCAGCATCCTGCTGGGCCCGCTCGAGAAGGCCCTGAAAGCAACCACGTGGAGCGTCGTCGCCCTCGCCGTTGCCCTCGTCATCTACCGGATCAACAGCCGCTGAGCCATCCGCACCAAGATCCGGAAGACCGCCAACGACTGCCCATCGCTACGCAACAGCGTGGAATGGAACGCTTGAATATCCGGCAACGTTCGACATGTGGACGCGTCTGCAGCGGGTCTCGTCCACGCGATAGTCGGGCCACCGCAGCCGCAACTCGTCGACCGCGGTGCGGATCTCGAGCCGAGCGAGTGCCGCGCCGATGCACGCATGGACGCCGTGCCCGAACGTGATCGGCATCTTCGACACGCGGTCGACGATGAACAGATCGGGGTCTTGGTACTCCCGCGGATCGCGGTTCGCCGAGCCGGTAATGAGGAAAACCGGTTTGCCCGCAGGCAGGGTTTCACCGTGCCAGGTGGTGTCCTGCGTCGAGAATCGGCCCTGGTATTGCGACGGCGCCCAATAGCGAAGTACCTCCTCGACCGCGCTCGGGATCTTCGAGGGATCAGCTTTGATCTTGGCCCACTCACCCGGCCAGCGGTGAAACAGTACGCCGGCATTCGCCACTGCCTTGGTCACCGTCTCGGAACCTGCTGCTGCCAGCAGCGTCAGAAATCCGGCAATGTCGACGTCGGACAACGTCGCTCTCTCGCCGGTCTCGGTCTCGATCTCGGCGGTGATCAGCGCCGAGCACATGTCGTCGGCGAGATGATTCCGCTTGTCGGCGATGAATTGGTAGAAGTACATCCCGGTGGCGATCGCCGCGTCCATCTGGGCCTGGCCCATGCCACCGCTGCCTGCCTCGCGGGTCAATGAGATGTCGGTGTTGTGGCGGATCGCCTGGCGGTCGGCCTTCGGGATTCCGAGGATCGCGCAGATGACCTCGACCGGGAAGGGGCCGGTGAAGTCCTCCACAAGATCGAATTCGGGCCGGTCCATCAGCGGATCGAGGTACTCGGCCAGCAGTCCTCGTACCAGCGGCTCCCGCTCGTCGATGTACCGCGGCGAGAACGCACGGGCGACCAATCGGCGATAGCGGGTGTGATCGGGTGGGTCCATCATGATCATCGACAGTTGTGCTCCGACGTCGAAGTTGGGGTCGCTCAGGTTGTCGTAGGTGAGCCCGTGGGTGGACGTGAAGGTCTTCGTATCGCGGCTGGCCTGCACAACGTCGTCGTATCGGCTCAGGGCGTAGAAGTCGTAGCGCTCGCTGTAGTAGAGCGGCGCATGATCGCGCAGACTGCGGTACATCTCCGTCGGATCGTTGAAGTACAGCTCCGAAAATGGATCGAACTCGACCGTCGTCATGCGGGACCCCTGCCCTCGTGGCGCCACGACACAGCAGCACCGGTTGCGGAGCCATCCTACGCAAGCCCGGCGCCGGGTCTGCGGCCGATCAGAGGCCGACGTACGCCGCGAGGTGCTCGCCGGTGAGGGTGGAGCGGTCGGCGACGAGGTCGGCCGGCGTGCCCTGGAAGACGATCCGACCACCGTCGTGGCCGGCACCGGGACCAAGGTCGATGATCCAGTCGGCGTGGGCCATCACGGCCAGGTGGTGCGCTATGACAATCGCCGATCTGCCGGAGTCGACGAGCCGATCGAGGAGACCGAGCAACTGCTCGACATCGGCGAGGTGGAGGCCGGTGGTCGGCTCATCGAGAACGTAGACATCGCCCTTGTCCGCCATGTACGTCGCCAGCTTGAGCCGCTGGCGCTCCCCACCGGACAACGTCGTGAGCGGTTGGCCGAGATGGAGGTAACCCAGCCCGACATCGGCGAGCCGACCCAGGATGGCGTGCGCGGCCGGGGTGCGGGCCTCACCGTCGCCGAAGAAGTCCTCGGCTTCGGCCACCGACATCGCCAGCACCTGGCTGATGTCGCGGCCGCCAAAGTGGTAGTCGAGCACCGACATCAGGAACCGCTTCCCTTCGCACTCCTCACAGATCGAGGTGACGCCGGCCATCATCGCCAGGTCGGTGTAGATGACCCCGGCGCCGCTGCAGGTCGGGCAGGCGCCCTCGGAATTGGCGCTGAACAAGGCCGGCTTCACCCCGTTGGCCTTGGCGAACGCTTTGCGGATCGGGTCGAGCAGTCCCGTATACGTCGCCGGATTGCTGCGCCGCGAACCACGGATCGGAGTCTGATCGACCGAGATCACTCCGTCGCGTCCCGCGACCGAACCGCGGATCAACGAGCTCTTGCCCGACCCGGCCACGCCAGTCACCACCACGAGCACACCCAGCGGGATGTCGACCGAGACGTTCTGCAGGTTGTGGGCGCGGGCACCACGCACTTCAAGTACCCCTGACGGCGTGCGCACGGTCTCCTTGAGAGCGGCCCGATCGCCGAGATGCCTCCCGGTGAGTGTGCCGCTCTCGCGCAGCCCCTCGAAGGTCCCCTCGAAGCAGATGGTGCCGCCCGCCGAGCCGGCGCCGGGGCCGAGGTCGACGATGTGGTCGGCGATGGCGATCGTCGCCGGTTTGTGCTCCACGACGAGCACCGTGTTGCCCTTGTCGCGCAGCCGCAGTAGCAGGTCGTTCATCCGGGCGATGTCGTGCGGATGCAGGCCCGTGGTGGGCTCGTCGAAGACGTAGGTGACGTCGGTGAGCGACGACCCGAGATGGCCGATCATCTTGGTGCGTTGCGACTCACCGCCCGACAGCGTGCCCGACGGCCGATCGAGCGAGAGGTAGCCCAGCCCGATCTCCACGAAGGAGTCGAGCGTCTCCCCCAGCGCCGCCAACAACGGCCCTACCGACGGTTCGTGCAATCCACGCACCCACGCGGCCAGATCACTGATCTGCATCGCACAGGCGTCGGCGATGTTCGTGCCGCTGATCTTCGACGACCGCGCCGCCTCGGCCAGTCGGGTGCCCTCACAGTCGGGACAGGTGGCGAATGTGATCGCCCGCTCGACGAATGCACGGATGTGTGGCTGCATGGCGTCGACATCCTTGGACAGGAACGACTTCTGAATCGTCGGGATCAACCCCGAGTACGTCAGGTTGATCCCGTCGACCTTGATCTTGGTCGGCTCCTTGTGAAGCAGGTCATGCAGTTCGCGCTTGGCGAACGACCGGATCGGCTTGTCCGGGTCGAAGAAGCCACAGCCGCGGAAAATGCGGCCGTACCAGCCATCCATGCTGTAGCCCGGAATGGTGATCGCACCCTCGTTGATCGACTTGCTGTCGTCGTACAGCGCCGACAGGTCGAAGTCGGTGACCGAGCCCATGCCTTCGCAACGCGGACACATTCCACCGAGTCTGGTGAACGTCGCCTTCTCGGTCTTCGTCCTGCCGGGACCGCGCTCGACGGTGATCGCCCCACTTGCACGCACCGAAGGGACGTTGAAGGCGAACGCGCTGGGCGAGCCGATGTGCGGCTGGCCGAGCCGGCTGAAGACGATCCGAAGCAGGGCGTTGGCGTCGGTGGCCGTACCGACGGTGGAGCGGGAGTTGGCGCCCATCCGCTCCTGATCAACGATGATCGCCGTGGTGAGCCCGTCGATCACGTCGACGTCGGGACGCGCCATCGTGGGCATGAAGCCCTGCACGAAGGCGCTGTAGGTCTCGTTGATCAGCCGCTGCGACTCCGCGGCGATCGTGCTGAACACCAACGAGCTCTTACCCGAACCCGACACGCCGGTGAACACCGTCAACCGCCGCTTCGGGATCTCGACGCTGACGTCTTTGAGGTTGTGCTCGCGCGCGCCGTGCACTCGGATCAAGTCGTGAGCGTCGGCAACATGCGACGCGGGCGACTGCGCGTCCGTACTCGTGGTCATGCTCATCGTGCTCCCATTCTGCTATGCGTACCATCGCAGACCAGCGCTCGCTCGGGCGCAGAATCGAGGGAGTTGGGATGGGGACCACGAAGCGTCGTCTTGAAGGAAAGGTTGCGCTGATCAGCGGCACGGGACGGGGAATGGGCCGCAGCGCAGCGTTGGAGTTCGCCGGCGAAGGAGCAAAGGTCGTTGGTTGCGATCTCGACCGAACGTCGGCCGAGGAGACCGCCGAGTTGGTGCGAGCCGCCGGCGGTGAAATGGTGTCACTCGCTCCGGTGGACCTCGCGTCGCAGGACGGTGCCGACGGATGGGTCGACCTCGCGGTGCAGACCTACGGACGGGTCGACATCCTCTACAACAACGCATCCGCGCTGCGTCACGGCCACATCGCCGACATGCCGATCGACGACTGGTACTTCACGATCCGCAATGAACTGCATCTCGTCTTCCACTGCACGCGTGCGGCGTGGCCGCACCTCGTGGCGTCACGCGGATGTGTGCTGAACGTGGCGTCGCTGGCGGCGACACGAGCCGCAGGGTTCGTGCCGATGGCCCCCCACGGCGCGGCGAAGGGCGGAGTGCTTTCGTTCACCTACCACCTCGTGGCCGAAGGCGCCGGGCTGGGGGTGCGAGCGAATGTCATCAGCCCAGGGATGATCCGCACTCCGGAAACCGCTCAATTTCTCGACGTGGCCGACCATCCGCTGCACGCGGTGTTGGCGGCAACCCCGGCGCGCCGAGCGGGTGAGCCGGACGAAGTCGCCAAGCTGGCCGTCTTCCTGTGCTCCGACGACGCGGCCTACATCAACGGCGCGCACATCGCCATCGACGGCGGAAAGTCGGTCATCGATTGATCGCACGACCTGTCGCCCGCTTCCTCCGTGCGAGATCAGCAGAAAGCGTCCCACTCGTTGCGCAACGTCGGAGACTGAAGTTCGCCAGCGACTCGGACGGTGGCGGCACAACGCGGGTCGGTCGATCAGAGCGCCGGCCGAGCACCTCCGAGATGCTTCACTTGTTCTCGATGCGGCTGTACGACTCGGCCGGACCGGCCTGAAGGTCAGCCGCATCGCCCTGGGCTGCATGAGCTTCGGCGACACCTCACGCGGCTTCAACGAGTGGTCGCTCAACGAGGACGACGCCCAACCATTCTTTCGCCAGGCGGTCGAACTCGGCATCAACTTTGGGACACCGCGAATGTGTATTGCATGGGCAGCTCCGAGGAGATCGTCGGCCGGGCGATCACGAGGTACTCCCGTCGCGACGACATCGTGCTGGCCACCAAGTTGCACTTTCGAATGCACGACGGCCCCGGCGGTCAGGGTTTGAGCCGCAAGGCCGTGATGGAGCAGATCGACGCTTCGCTGACCCGGCTCGGCACCGACTACGTCGACCTCTATCAAATCCACCGTTTCGACCCCGACACGCCGGTTGAGGAGACGATGGAAGCACTCTATGACGTCGTCAAGGCCGGCAAGGCCCGCTATCTCGGCGCATCGTCGATGTGGGCGTGGCAGTTCGCCAAGATGCAACATGTCGCCGACATGCGCGGCTGGACACAGTTCGTCTCGATGCAGGATCAATACAACCTGTTGATGCGGGAGGAGGAGCGAGAGATGTTCGGCCTGCTCGCCGACCAGGGTGTCGGGTGTATCCCCTACTCCCCGCTGGCCAAAGGGCGCGTCTGTCGGCCGTGGGGCGAACGCACCACCCGAACGGACCGCGACCCGGTCGGAAGGCGCTTCGACATCGACGACGACGCACCGATCGTCGATGCCGTCCAGCGCATTGCCCAAACGCGTGACACGTCCATGGCCCAGGTCGCGCTCGCATGGGTGCTTCTGCCGAGCGCATTCTGATCGACAAGACCAATCGACGGCTGCGCACGAGGGCCACTACCGTTCGAACGACACTTGGAGGAGTGGGCGTTGATGACTGACCAGCCGGGTGACGTTCCCTCTGGAAGCGACGCGCTCGTCGTCGCGTGGCTGGAGTCCTCGCTCGATGCCAAGGTCGTGTCATGGCAGCGTCAGCCGCGGTGGCGGCCGATGTGGTTCGCCGAACTCGATCGCGACGACGCACTGGAGCGGGTCGTGGTTCGTGGAGAACGATCCGACACGCCCCTCGTGTTCCCGCTCGAGCATGAGATGCTGTTCCAACAACTCCTCGACGAGCACGGCATCCCGGTGCCCAAGGTGCACGGCTGGTGCGATCAACCTCGCGCCTACGCCATGGCTGCGGTACCCGGAAGGCCGGACTTCGCCGAGTTCCAGCCGACCAGCGAGCGACGATCGTCGACGAGTATGTGCAGACCCTGGCCCGGCTCCACCGCTTGCCCATCGGTCGGTTCGTCGAGGCGGGGGTGATCCGGGGCCGGTCACCGGCCGATGCCGCGCATATCGGAGCTCGTCGCTTCGAGCACGTCTATCGCTCGACGAAGGTACGCCCCGATCCGTTGATGGAGTTCGTGCTCGGCTGGCTGCGACGTCATCCCCTGCCGCCGTCCGCTCGGGAGGCGCCGATCGTGTGGGATTCCGGGCAGTTCCATCACCAGGGCGGTCACCTCCTGTCGATCATGGACGTCGAGATCGGCCATCTCGGCGATCCGATGATGGATCTCGCCGCCTGGCGGATGCGCGACACCGTGATCCCCTTCGGCGATTTCGCCACGGTCTACGACCGGTACGCCGATCTCACCGGCGACCCTGTCGACCGGGCGGCGATCCAATACCACCACCTGTTCTTTACGCTGACGAATCAGTTGTCGTTCCATGGACCGCTGGCGCGACCGGTCGCCGACACCGACTACATGACGTACGCCCATTGGGTCAGTGAGACGAACCTGCACACGATCGAGACGATGGCCGAGTATCTGGGCATGCACTTGGACGACGTGCCGATTCCCGAACCCGTCATCACACCGGTTTCCGGGCCGCACGCCCACTTGTCCCGCTCATTGCGGTCGATCAAGGTCGACGATGCGTACGCGACGTACCAGGTGCGCATCGCCTTCCGCCTCGCCCGACACCTCGAACGCTTCGACGAAATCGGTGCGGAAGTCGTTGATCAGGACCGAGCCGATGTCGCCGCGATCACCGGGAAGGCACCGATCGATTGGGACGAGTGCGAGGCGGAACTGGAACGGTTCGTGCTCGCCGACAACGGCGCCCATGACGAGGAACTCGTCATCTTGTTCAACCAACGCTTGAGACGCTACAAGGCGCTCATGGGGCCGCCGGGTTCGGCGATGACAGCCCACCACACCATGCAACCATTCGGCCGATGGGCACTCGGATCGCAAATCGGCGCGAAGTAGCGCCGGCTCGTCCTGGCGTCACGATTCGAGCCAGACGAGGCCGAGGCGGGTGGCCGCCTGCTCGATCGCCTCGATCAGCCGATCGATCGAGCCGCGGCACGCGTCGACGTCGTTGGGACCGAGGAGCAGTACCGTGCCCGAATCGGTCTCGGCGACGACGGCCGGGAGTCGGCCGAGAACAGCAGCTCGAACGGACGCAGGCTGGTCGCTGCGGTGAAACGTGTCGAACGGCACCGGCAGACCGGCGCGGCAGGCCTTCCATTCCGACCGTTCGGCAACGGCTCCATGGGTGATGTCGCACAGCGAGCAGTGGCGTCGACCGAGGCGAGCACCGATCCAGTACGCCAACTCCCCGCGCCACGTGCCATCGGCGTCGTACACACCGACGAGCCGTAGGATCCGCCCGGCATGTGCCGCGTCGCCGAGTGTCATGACAACAGCATCGCCGACGGAGCCTCGATCACCGCGGCCCGGCGTCGCCCGGGTGCATGACAGGATCTCGGGTATTTCATCGGACCCTGCATCAAGCGCCACCTCGTCGGTACCGCCGAGTCCCGGCGGAGTCACCTTCCGAACCACCGTGCTGGCGGCAGGCAAGACCGCGACCGGCATCGAGATCCCCGACGACGTCATCTCCGCTCTCGGCCACGGTCGAAAGCCTCCCGTCCGCGTCACGATCAACGGCTTTACGTACCGCAGCACCGTGGCTGTGATGGGCGGCACATGCATGGTCGGGATCAGCGCCGAGAATCGGGCGGCCACCGGAGCGAGCGCCGGGGACGAGATCGACATCCATCTCGAAGTCGACACGTCACCTCGTGACATTGCGCTCCCCGACGACTTTGCCGCGGCATTGGGCGAGGCACCGACCGCAGCCGAGTTTTTCGAGCGGCTCTCGTCGAGTAACAAGCGCTGGCACATCACCAACGTCCAGGGAGCGAAGACTCCCGAGACCAGGGCCAGACGAATTGCAAAATCCGTCGAGGCTCTCTCACAAGGCCAGGCTCGGTGACCGCCCGCCGGTAGCCGGTCACGGACGTTCATCCTCCGATCACACCGACTCGCCGCTCTCGGGGGCCGCAAGCCTGTTGCGCAGGGCAAACCGCTGGATCTTGCCCGTCGCAGTCTTGGGCAGCGCGTCGACGACGATGACGCGCCGGGGTCGTTTGTACACGGCCATCCGCTCCCGGCAGTGCAACTCGATTGCGGCCGGATCGATCGTCGCTCCGGTCCGGGCGATGATGAAGGCGACGGTGATCTCGAGTCCGTCATGGTCACGGGCTCCGACGACCGCCGCTTCGAGCACGTCGTCGTGTTCGACCAGGACCGATTCGACCTCGGCCGGCGATACCCAGATGCCACCGGCCTTGATCATGTCGTTGTTCCGCCCGAGAAACGCCCAGTAGCCGTCGTCCGACACGGTGTAGACGTCCCCGGTCGATAGCCATCGGCCCTGGAATGCGTTGCGAGTGGCCTCATCCCGACACCAATACCCGGTGGCGATCGACGGTCCGCGAACGTGCAGGTATCCCGGCGTGTCGGGGGCGGTGACCTGTTCTCCCGACTCGCCGACCAAGCGCAGCTCGTACCCGTCGACGGGACGGCCACTCGTTCCCGGTCGAACGTCGTCCGCCCGATTGGAGCAGAAGATGTGCAGCGCCTCGCTTGTGCCGATCCCGTCGAGTACCGGGTGACCGAATGTCGCCGCGAACCGCTGTTGGAGTGGTGCCGGGAGCGACTCACCGGCGGTCATCGTCAGGCGTACCGACGCGAAGGACTCCACCGGGGGTGAGATGTCCAGCAGCGCGGCGATGAAACCCGGCGCGGCGAAGAACAGCGTGGGGTGCTCGTCGCGCACCAGACGTAACACGTCCATTGGCGTCGGCCGTCGCGGGTTGAGGATCGACGTCGCCCCGACTGCCAGCGGAAACGTGAGCGAGTTGCCGAGGCCGTAGGCGAAAAACAGCTTGGCGACCGACAGGCACCGATCGTCGGGACCGATGCCCAATACGGATCGGGCATAGGTGTCGGCCGTGGCCTGCAGCGCGGCGTGGCGGTGCATCACCCCCTTGGGCAGCCCCGTGGTTCCAGAGCTGTACAGCCAGAACGCGGGCGAATCCTCGCGGGTGGCAGCGACACGCGCCTCGTGGGTGGCGGTGAACGATCCCCAGTCATACGTCGGCAAGGTCGAGTCGGCCGAAGCGGCCCCGATCACCACCGCCGCCCGCAGGTCGGGAGCAGCCGCGGCGATCGTCGTCAGATGTCCGGCGTACTCCTCAGACACGACGATCACGCCGGCCTCGGCGTCTGCGACGATCGCCGCGAGATCGGCCGCCGTGAGCATTGTCGACAACGGCACAGGAACCGCCCCCGAGCGGAGCGCGCCCAGGAACAAGGCCGGAAACGCCAACTCGTCGTTGACGACCATCGCCACGCGTTCGCCTCGTCGGACATCCAGCTCGGCCAAGGCGTGCTGCGCCCGCCAGACCTCGCGCTGAAGCCCGGCATAGGACGTGTCGGTGCCACCGCCGTCGGCGTCGGTCACTCGGAAGGCGATACGGTCGCTGCGACCGTCGGCGATGTGGCGATCGACCAAACGGTTCGCAGCGTTGTACATCGTCATCAATTCTTCCTGACGCCTCGGCCGTCGCTCACATCGTGGCGCCAGACTTCGGATGGAGCGCGGTGACGCCGCGCGACCTGACGGTCACCGTTGACCGGGCAACCGCGGTTCCCGGTGAACATCCCTCGCTCGGTAGCACGATGGAGGTCGCCGAAAGGATCGACGCGATTCAGCGGCGTCACGGCGACCCCTGAGCGAACCCGTCGAACACCCGTCGGGCGATATCAGGCCGCCTGGTATACACACCGTCCACCCCGGCCTCGGCCAGAGCACGCAGCGTGTCGGCGTCGTCAACCGTCCACGTGTAGATCGCCATGCCATGATCGTGGGACCACTGGATGTCGGCACGGGTGAATCGACCCGTCCGATACGGTGGCTGGCCGAGGGGACTCGGAGCGCACCAGGCCTCGCCTGTGTCATGGGCGGCACGCATCTCGGCCAGGTCGGTATACGTCGTGGTGATCAAGGTGGAGTCAGGGCACTCGGCGTGCACCGCGTCGCCCTCGCCATCCTCGCGGGCACTGAGATACACGCGCTCCACACTCTTGGTCGATTCGAGCAACCGGCACAGCGGGACGGCCATCGACGGCGACTTCTGCTTGATCTCCAGGGCGATCCGTTGGTCGGGAAACTCTCGCAGGATCTGTTCGAGCGATGGGACCCGAACCGGTTCGGCGATCGGCTCGCCCGACCACTTCGCCCGCGCGTCGAGCCGTTGAACATCGCTCCATCCGAGCTGATCGATGTTGCCGATTCCGTCGGTGGAGGTGGCGACATCACGGTCATGGCGGGCGACGATGACCCCGTCGCCGGTCATCCACAAGTCCGCATCAAGGATGTCGGCTCCCGCTGCAATCGAACGTTGCATGGCCAAGATCGTGTTCGACGGGCCCAATCCCTCACCGCCACCATGGGCGATCACCTGTGGCGGGCTGGAGCGGAATGAACTGGGCGGACAGGGGGCGGTGGCCGGGCGAACCCCGCCGCAGCCGGCGGCGATCGCGGCGATGACGATCACCCCACGACTCCGGGCACGCGCCAGTCCGCCACCGTAGACCCCGGGCCGTCGCGGCCGCGCCGGACATGCCCCGCAGCGGCAATGTTCATTGACCCGGACAGGTTCGGACGTGCTGAACCGACGTCCACGCATCTGACCGACGTGGCCGTGGGCGTCTCCGACCACGACGACGACGGCTGAGCCTCAGGGAGGTCGTTCCTCGGGCGGGCG
>JANMJD010000113.1:0-1895 GCA_031371195.1 Actinomycetes bacterium
CGTGAACTGCGGGCGATCCGCGGGCCACGGTTCCGAGCGGCGGATGCGGCGTCGATGCCGATCCACACCGACCCGGGCGAGGAGGCACAGTTCGATTTCTGCGACCTGTCGGATTGGGCGCGCCGGTGGGGTTGGCCGACACCGTTGTGGTGCTTCGGGATGATCTTGTGCTGGTCGAGGTGGCGGATGTGGTGGTTCACCACGTCGGAGGACCGTGAGCACACCTTCGAGGGCATCGCCCGGTTCTTCGATGCCGTCGGTGGGATCCCTGCCGCCAACCGGACGGATCGGATGGGCGCGCTCGGCCGTTCGCAGGGTCGCCGTTTCGTGCTGCACCCGCCGACGGTCGGGTTCGCTGCGCATCACGCGACGACGATCACGTCGTGCAAGGCCCGCGACGCCAAACGCAAGGGCAAAGTCGAGCGGCCGTTCCGTCAGCTGCAAGAGACGTTCCTGCCCGAGGTCGAGCTCGACGGGATCCCCGCCGATCTCAGCGAGTTGAACCGTCGCGCCGAGCGTTGGCTCGAGACCAGGGTGCATCAGGTGAAGTCCCGCACGACCGATGAACGGCCGGCTGATCGGCTGGTCGTCGAGCGCCCGTTCCTCAGCCCGTTGCCGCGGGTGCGGTTCGACACCGACTACGTCGAGACCCGCCGGGTTCACAACATCATCCCGTTCATCTCTGTTGACGGAGGCCGCTACGGGGTGCCGCCCGACATGCTCGGCCAGCTTGTCGAGATCCGCCGGCCCGTCGACAGTGTCGAGTTCACCGTTCGTCACGCCGGACGGGTCGTGGTCACCCATGTGTTGAACAACAACCCGGGCCCGGACATCATCTGGCAGCCCGAGCATCGCGCCGCGACCGAAGCCATCGCGTTGGCAGGCCGTTCCAGCGCGACCGATGGTCGCCATCTGCGTCTCGTTGCACCCGCGGCCATCGACCCGACCATCGAGCTCGGGCTGGGTGACGGTGACTTCGATGTCGAGGCCCCCGATCTCGCCGAACGCTACGGCATCGGCGGTGACCTCACATGAGCACCAGCTTCTACGAACAGATCAAAGCCGATCTCGGCTACCTGCATCTCGACGCCGCGGCGGCCTCGTTCGCGGTGCTCGCCGAACAGGCCCGCACGAATGAGTGGTCGCACATCGAGTACTTGGCCCGTCTCGTCGCTGAGCAGGCGACCGCCGATCGGGACCGGCGCCTGGCGGCGCGACTGCGTTACGCCCGGTTCCCCTACCGGCGCCGGTTCGAGGACTTCGACTTCGAGTTCCAACCATCGGTGGATCGCAAACTTGTCGACGATCTCGCCACCCTGCGATTCATCGACGAGAACCGACCGATCCTGTTCCTCGGCCAACCAGGCTGCGGCAAGACCCACCTCGCGGTCGCGCTCGCGACCGTCGCCGTCGAGGCCGGCTACCGCGGCTACTTCACCACCGCCGACGCCATGTGCAAGACCCTGATCCGCGCCCAACACGACGGCAACCTCGCCACGAAGTTGAAGTCCTACACCGCCCCGACGGTGATGGTCATCGATGACGTCGGGCTCCTCCCCATCGGCGGCACCGACGGCGCAGCGATGTTCTTCCACGTCGTCAACACCCGCTACGAGAAAGGCCACCCGACCCTCGTGACCACCAACAGGGGCTTGCCGGCCTGGGGCCAGATCTTCGGTGATGCCGTCGTCGCCGCCGCCATCCTGGACCGGCTCATGCACAAAGCCATCGTGTTCAACATCCGCGGCCCGAGCTGGCGGCTACGCGAACACAACGGCCTCGAGATCGCCACCACCAACCCCGACCGCTAACCTCACCCCGCCAGCCAGGAACCGTGAGCATCAACCGCGGATTTCGGTGAGCACGAATCGCGCCTTCTCCCGAGCGCTCACATC
>JANMJD010000215.1:0-2086 GCA_031371195.1 Actinomycetes bacterium
GGCGCCTATCACAAGTTGGCGTTCCATCGCAGCGATGGCACCGGCGACCTGTTGATCGACACGACCCGACCCGAGCTCCTGGCCAGCTGCGTCGCCATGGTCGCCCACCCCGACGACGCTCGTTACAAGCCCTTGTTCGGCACGACGGTGCGCACGCCGTTGTTCGCGGTCGAGGTGCCGGTGCTCGCTCACCATCTCGCCGAGCCCGACAAGGGCACCGGCATCGCCATGATCTGCACGTTCGGCGACACCACCGACGTCACCTGGTGGCGCGAGCTCAATCTGGCGTCGCGCGCCCTCATCGGTTTCGACGGGCGCTTCGCCCGCGAGACCCCGGCATGGATCACGTCGGCCGACGGCGTGGCGGCGTACGGCGGGATTGCCGGGTTGGCCCCCAAGCAGGCGCAACGCAAGGTCGTCGAGTTGCTCCAGGCGTCGGGCGAGATGCTTGGTGATGCCCGCCCGATCAGCCATCCGGTGAAGTTCTACGAGCGCGGCTCACGCCCGCTCGAGATCGTCGCCACCCGCCAGTGGTACATCCGCAACGGCGGACGCGACGATGATCTGCGCGATGCCCTGGTGGCGCGCGGTGCCGAACTGACCTGGCACCCGGCGTACATGCGCCACCGCTACGACAACTGGGTGGGCGGATTGAACGGTGACTGGCTGGTCAGCCGGCAGCGGTTCTTCGGTGTCCCGATACCGGTCTGGTATCCCCTCGACGCCGATGGCAATCCGGTCTATGAGCAGGTGCTCGTCCCCTCCGACGACCGCCTGCCGATCGACCCTTCGAGTGAATGCCCCGAGGGACACACCGCCGATCGGCGGGGCGTCCCCGGCGGCTTCATCGGCGACCCCGACGTGATGGACACATGGGCGACATCGTCGCTCACTCCGCAGATTGCCGGTGGCTGGTCGACCGACGACGACCTGTTCACGCGCGTCTTCCCGATGGACATGCGTCCCCAGGGCCACGACATCATCCGCACCTGGCTGTTCTCGACGATGGTCCGCAGCCACCACGAACACGGCATGCCGCCATGGCGCAACGCCACCCTGTCGGGGTGGATCCTCGACCCGGATCGCAAGAAAATGTCGAAGTCGAAGGGCAACGTCGTCACCCCGATGAACCTGCTCGAGCAGTACGGCACCGACGCCATCCGCTATTGGGCGGCATCCGGCCGCCCGGGCGTCGATACCGCGCTCGACGAGGGGCAGATGAAGATCGGCCGCAAGCTGGCGATGAAGCTGCTCAACGTCTCCAAGTTCGTGCTGTCGTTCGAGGCGGCCGGCGCGGGCGAGGTCACCGCCCCGCTCGATGTGGCGATGCTCGACCGCCTGGCCGCTGTCGTCGACGAGGCCACCCGCGGCTTCGAGGACTTCGACTATGCCCGGGCGTTGGAGCGGGCCGAAGAGTTCTTCTGGTGGTTCTGCGACGACTACGTCGAGTTGGTCAAGGCCCGTGCCTACGCCGCCGACGGGTCCGCGGTCGGGGCGTTGCGCACGGCGTTGCACATCATGCAGCGGCTGTTCGCCCCGTTCATGCCGTTCGTCACCGAGGAGGTTTGGGACTGGTGGCAGGACGGCTCGGTCCACGCCCAGTCGTGGCCGACGCTGACCGCCAGTGGCAACGGCCGGCAGGCCCTCGACGTCACCTGCGAGGTGCTCGGCCTGATTCGTCGGGCCAAGACCGAGGCGAAGACCTCACAGCGCTCCGTCGTCGCCCGGCTGGTTCTCACCGCGCCGGTCGACGTTGCCGACGCCATCATGCTCGCCCAGCATGACCTGATCGCCGCAGGTTCGATCGCCGCGTGGGAAATGGCGGTCGGTGACGAGTTGGCCGTGACCATCGAATTGGCTCCGACCGACACGTAAGCAGGTGGTCAGGGATCGAGTGGGTCGATGACCGCCGTCACCGGGACCTCACGCACGGCCGGCTGATATCCGTATCCGCCGGCGTCGATCGAGGCGATGATCCTGATCGTGGGCGGCGGGGGTGTTCCGCCATCGCCACCGTAGTATGGGTCGTTCATCCACTCGCCGAAGGCGGCGAGTGACTCGTTCGTCGAGTCGATCCACCAATCGC
>JANMJD010000217.1:0-13554 GCA_031371195.1 Actinomycetes bacterium
GGCGTCGGCCCCGGTCGGCCCCATCGATCTCAACCGGGCGACCGAGGCCGAGCTCGATGCCCTACCCGGTGTCGGGCCGGCCACGGCCGCGGCGATCGTCGCTCACCGCGATCAACACGGCCCTTTCGGCTCGATCGACGATCTACTCGATGTGCGGGGCATCGGCCCGGCAAAACTCGATGCGATCCGTCCGCTGGTGACGGTATGAGGGGTATCGACGCAGCACGGTGGCGGCTGGGCAGACAGCTTGTTGGAGCACCACTTTTTGCTACAGCACCACTTTGTAGGCAACGGCGAACGCCACCGTGGCCCCGAGCCACACCGGCCCGGCCAGCCACAGATACTCGCGCCACCAATCCCGCCACGAAGCGACCACGCGGTGGGTGGCCCGGCGCGATGCCCAGGCGCCGATCGCCAACCACAGCACCAGGCTGGTGGCGCCGGCGAGCAGGTACCGAGGCGTCCCTCCGGCCACCGGCACGCCCAGGAGCAACATGGTGGGCGCAGCCATGGCGGTGAGCAGGAACCCACTCGCACCACGCACCGCGCTTCCACCCCCGGCGAGCAGCGCACCGCCTACGGCAAAGGCGGTTGCCGGAGCGGCGAGGCCCATCATCGCGCCGAAACGACGCAGGCGATGGCGGTATTCGAGGTGGCCACGCGGCACCGTCGGCGTGGGGGCGCTCAGCACAGCCATACCCAGATCGTACGAGGATCGCGTCCCCGAACCACACCAGCCCTGGTCGGATGCGCTGATGGTGGTCGTCGCAACCGCGTGCGCGGTTGGCGCGGCGTGGGGCGTCCGCTCCCCGGTTCAGGTGATGATCGCCGCGGCGTTCGTCGGGGCGATCGGCACGCTACGGGCCGGACCGCGTTGGATGGTGGTGCCGGCGATCGCGGTCGTCGCCATCTGGGGCGGCCAGCACTCCGATGCAGGCCTGAAGGTAGCCGGGCGTGGGCCGTTGGCCGGCGTGGTCGAGCTGATCAGCGACCCGGAACGCAAGTACGGCGCCGTGTCGGCAGTGGTGCGTTCGGATGGCCGGCGATATCAGGTCGACGTCTATGGCGCTCTCGGGCGGCGCCTTGAGTCGATGTTGGCCGGCGACCGGGTGCAGATGACCGGGCGCATCGCTCCGCTCAACCCCCGCCAGGCGGCGCGGCTGGCATCCCGTCATGTCGTGGCCCGGCTGAACATCGAGCAGATCGGTGATATGGCCGATCCGCGCCCGGTTGCGAGGGCGGCAAATCGGGTTCGTGAGCTGCTACAACGCGGCTCGTCGCCGTTGCCGCCGATCGAACGGGCGTTGTTTCTCGGCCTGGTGATCGGCGACGATCGAGCCGAACCACCCGATCTCGTCACCGATTTCCGGCGATCGGGCCTGTCGCACCTGACGGCGGTCTCCGGACAGAACATCGGGTTTCTGTTGGTGGCCTTTGCACCATTGTTGACCGGACTTCGGCCTCGATCCCGGTGGGTGGCCACGAGCGGCCTGATCGCCTGGTTCGCCCTCCTGACTCGGTTCGAGCCGTCGGTGCTCCGCGCCGGGGTGATGGCGATCCTGGCGGCCACGGTGTTCTGGCGGGGATGGACGGCCACGCCGCTGCGCCTGCTGGCGATGACCGTCACCGGTCTCACCCTGATCGATCCGTTGATCTCCCGTTCGATCGGCTGGTGGCTGTCGGTGGGTGCCACGACGGGCATCGCCCTCGTGGCTCGACCGCTGGCACGCGGCATCCCCGGTCCGCGGTGGTTCGCCGAGCCCGCCGGAGCATCATTGGCGGCGCAGCTCGGCGTCATGCCCGTGAGCGTGCTGGTCTTCCATCGGCTGCCGTTGTTCGGACTCGGCGCCAATCTCCTGGCGGGAGCACCGGCGGGATTCGTGATGGTGTGGGGCATTCCGGCCGCACTCGTCGGGGGAGCGGTGCCATGGCTGGCGCCACTGGTCCAGTTTCCCAGCCTGGTCGCCACCCGGTGGGTGATGGTGGTCGCCCGGGTGATGGCGGCAGCCGAACCGGAGGTCTCGGCCTGGGTCTCCGGTCCCGTTCATCTGTTGGCGGCGATTTTGATAGTGAATCGCTCTAGGCGCAGATCTGAGCGCGGATAGTGTTTGAATGATGAGGCGGCTCAAGAAATTCGCGGCGATCTTGCCGATGGTGGTTGCAGCGAGTATCGGCCCACATGGCGCATTCGGTCGGACCACCGCTGGGATTGTCTCGGCGGCCAACCCCACCCGCTATCACTCGGTGACCCCCTATGTCACGACTCGGCTCAGCGCCGGCGGAAAGGGTCTCCTGGCCGGCATGGCCCGCCCGATCAACCCGCTGCGCGAGGAATCCGGCGTGACGCGCATCGGCACCCAGGCGGTGACCCACATCATCGTCGCGTTGACCGCCACCGGGGCTCGACGCCACGGCGAGGTGTGGGTGCACGAGTGCGGCCTCGCCCCCGATCCGACCACTGACATCGCCCTGGTCGCCGGTGGACCGGTCGACGGCGCCCTCGTGGCCACTCAGGCGGTGGTCCGCCTGCGGAACCGGGCGTTCTGTGTCACGGCGGAGACCGATGTCGATCTGACGGTCACCGTGCACGGTTACGTGACCGACGACGCCGTCGGCATGGCGTACACCGACGTCTCCGATGTGGTCATCGGTACGACGTTGCCACTGGCGCTCTCCGGGGGCGAAATACCGCCGACAGCCACGGCGGTGGCGGTGATGGTCGAAGGGCAGGGAGCCACCGATCGACCGGGTCGGCTGGGCATTGCGTCATGTGCCTCGCCGTCGGCGCCCACCACCGACCTCGTCGATGTCGATCCGGCGGCCTACACCACCGTGACCTTGCCGCTCGTGCGCGCGTCGGCCGGGCAATGCCTGGTGGGCAGCAGCGGGTGGACCGGGCGGATCACCCTTCTCGGGGTGTATCAGTCGACGGGTGTGTCGAGCATCTCGATGCCGCCCAACGCGCGCTTTGTCCGTCACCTGCGCTCCCGACTGACCACGCAAACGCCGACGCGTGTCCTCGACACCCGAACGGACGGTGGTCCCGTCGCCTCCAAGACTCAACGTGAGCTGGACCTGTCGACCGTTGTGCCGTTGTCGGCCACCGCCGTGGTGCTCAACATGACCGTTGTCTCACCGATGGCGTCCGGGTATCTGACCGTGTTTCCCTGTGATGTCGCCCGGCCCGACACCTCCAGCCTCAACTACGTCACCGGTCAGACTGTGGCCAACTCCGTCACCGTGGCCGTCGGCGCCAACCGTAGGATCTGTCTGTATGCCGACGGTGGCACCGATCTCCTCACCGACCTGTCGGGGTGGTACGCGTCCGATGGCACCGGCGACGGGCTGGTGCCATCGCAGCCCACACGCGTGTTGGACACCCGTTCCGCATCAAGTCCGACCGCCGGTTCGACGACGCGGCTCGCCCTTGCCGATGTGCTGGCCCCTGGTGCGACGAGTGCAGTGCTGAACGTGACCGCCGTCGATCCCACCGGAGCCGGTTTCGTGACGGCCTATCCATGCGATCAGGCCCTCCCAAATACCTCAAGCGTCAACTACGCCGTCGGTCGGACAGTGCCCAACTACGTCACCGTCAAGCTTGCGGCCGACCGCAGCGTGTGCCTGTTCACGTCGGCGACCACGCACCTGCTCGCCGATCTGCTCGGTTGGTACGAACCGGGGTCGCCGGTCGGCTTCGACGAGATGATGCCGCTGCGGGCTTTCGACTCCCGAAGGGATCAGCCCGGTCGAGTGGGTACCGGCGGAGTGATGTGGTTGACGTTCGACAGCGAGCCGACGGCATGGCTGCTCAATCTGACTGCCGTGAGCCCTGACGCCGAGGGCTACCTCACGGCGTACCCGTGCGAGACCGCTCCGCTGACGACGCCGCCGAACGCCTCGAACCTGAACTATGCCGCCGGACAGGTGGTCCCCAACCAGGTGTTGGTGTCGCCCGGCGCCACCGGTTCGGTGTGCTTCTTCAGCAAGGCGCCGACCCACCTACTGGCCGATCTGGCCGGGAGTTTCACCGCTGTCCCCTCCTACACGCCGATGTTGGTCGCTCCGTGACCGCCGGAGGTCGGCGCGGGACCGTGCCGGGCGGATAACGTCGACGATCCATGGCTGTCCACCTCCTGACCGGAGACGACCTCACATTGATGTCCGCCGCACTCGGTGAACTGGTGCGCCGCCTCGTCGGCACGGGTGACCGAACGCTGATGGTCGACGAGTTCGATGGCGACGACTACGAGTTGGGTGCGGTTGTCGACTCCGCCCAGACCCCACCGTTCCTCGCCGACCGGCGCATCGTCGTTGCCCGGGGGATCGGCCGATTCGGGGCGGATGACGTAGCCGTCCTGGTTGCCTACCTTGGCAACCCGCTCGAATCGACCGACCTGGTCCTGAGTGGCGGTGGTGGGCGGCTGCCCAAGGCCTTGAGCGACGCCATCAAGGCCTCCGGGGCGGTCGTGACGGCTACCGGCGCCCCGGTCAACCGCAAGGATCGGGCGACATGGGTCGACGAGCAGTTGGCTGCCCGCGGCATACGCCTCGATGCGGGCGCGGCGAGCCTGCTCAATGACTGGCTGGGCGAGGAGGCGGGCCGTCTTCGCAGTGTGGTCGAGACGTTGGCGTCGACGTACGGCACAGATCGGCGGCTGACTGCCGGTGACATAGCGCCCTTTCTCGGCGAGGGGGGCGGCGTGCCACCGTGGGATCTGACCGACGCCATCGACCGGGGGGACGTCACTCGGTCGCTCACCCTGGCCTCGCGGATGATGAGGATCGGGGATCGCCATCCACTGCAAGTGATGGCGGTGCTCCATGGGCACTACGCCAAGCTGCTCGAACTCGACGGGTCGAACGCCCGAAGCGAATCGGAGGTCGCCGAGTTGCTCGGCATGAAGAGCGGATTCCCGGCGCGCAAGCTGCTGGATCAGTCACGCAAGCTCGGTGGGGAGGCGACACGACGGGCCATCGGACTTCTCGCCGAAGCCGATCTCGATCTTCGCGGGATGCGTGATCTGCCGGCTGAGACGGTGATGGAGGTATTGATTGCCCGCCTCGCCCGTCTGGGTGGCGCTTCGAGCGGAGCGCGTCGCCGCTGACGAGCGGTCGATTGGCGGCAGATCGATCGGCCGCGTGGCGATGTCAGCCGGCGGCGTTGACCTTCGCCATCAGGCGGGACTTGCGGCGGGCGGCCTGGTTCTTGTGGATGACGCCCTTGGCGGCAGCCTTGTCGATCCGCTTGACGGCCAGGCGCACCGACTCGGCGCCGGCATCGGAATCGCCGGCGGCGCGAACCTCTTTGACCGCGCTCTTTACACGTGTCTTCAACTCCGACCGGACGGCCTTGTTGCGGGCGGCGGCCTTGGCGTTGGTGAGGATGCGCTTCTTCTGGCTCTTGATGTTCGCCATCGTGGTTCGTCTCTTTCGATCTTCGTGGCCCGCAGGCGACCTTCCTGATCCGCAGGCGGCCGAAGAAGGATAGCGAATGAGCAGTCCCAATGACACCTTCTAGCGGTCGGGACTGGCCTCCGCTTCGCTTTGGCCGCTCCCTCGTGCCTCGCTGCGCCTGGCGGCGCGGCCGCTCGTTCCGGTGGTCGGGACTGGCCTCCGCTTCGCTTTGGCCGCTCCCTCGTGCCTCGCTGCGCCTGGCGGCGCGGCCGCTCGGCGCGTCGTGCCGGCGGTAGGATCGGGGTCCGCCATGGATCTCGACCGCATTCGTAACTTTTCGATTATTGCCCACATCGACCATGGCAAGTCGACCCTGTCGGATCGAATTCTCGAGGTCACCAAGGCTGTCGATGTACGCGACATGCGCTCCCAGTACCTCGACTCGATGGATCTGGAGCGCGAGCGGGGCATCACAATCAAGGCCCAGAACGTGCGGGTCCACTGGAAGAACTACATCTTCCACCTCATCGACACTCCGGGTCACGTCGACTTCGGTTACGAGGTCTCGCGGTCGTTGGCCGCGTGCGAGGGAGTGGTGCTGGTCGTCGACGCGGCACAGGGCATCGAGGCCCAGACGCTGGCCAACTGCTATCTGGCCCTGGAGCACGACCTCAAGATCGTCGCCGCGCTCAACAAGATCGACCTTCCGGCGGCCGACCCGGATCGCTATGCGATGGAGATCGAGAAGGTGCTGGGTATCCCGGCCGAGGACATCCTGCGGATATCGGCCAAGACCGGCAACGGTGTTCCCGAGTTGCTCGATGCGATCGCCGAGCGGATCCCGGCTCCCAAGGGGGATCCCGATGCTGCGTTGCAAGCGCTGATCTTCGACTCGCAATTCGACCAGTACCGCGGCGTGGTGTCGTCGATCCGGGTGATGAACGGCACGATGTTCCCGGGAACCCGGCTCAAGTTCATGCATGCCGGCGCCGACCACGAGGCGATCGAGATCGGGGTGCGCGCTCCGGTGATCACCCCGGTGAAGGAACTCGGCCCCGGCGAGGTCGGCTACCTCATCGCCGGGATCAAAGACGTGGGCGAGGCCCGTTCGGGCGAGACCGTCACGACGTACGCAAAGCCGGCCACGGAGGTGCTCGAAGGGTATGCCGACCCGAAACCGATGGTGTTCTGCGGGCTGTTCCCAATCGACGGCGACGACTTCGAGAACCTGCGTGAGAGCCTCGAAAAGCTCAAGCTCAACGACGCCTCGATCAGCTACCAGCCCGAGTCCTCCGGGGCGCTCGGGTTCGGGTTCCGCTGCGGGTTCCTCGGGTTGCTGCACATGGAGATCGTCAAGGAGCGCCTCGAACGCGAGTTCAACCTCGCGCTGATCGCCACGGCTCCGAGCGTCGAGTACCGAGTGACCAAGACCAACGGCGAGGTCGAGATGTGCGACAACCCCGCCGACCTGCCGCCGACGCAGAACATCCAGATGATCGAGGAGCCCTTCTTCAAGGTCTCGATCATCACTCCCAAGGATTACACGGGGTCGTTGATGGACCTCTGCCAGACGCGGCGCGGCGAGATGCAGAAGTTGGAGTACCTGTCGCCCGAGCGGGTGGAACTGCACTACATCATCCCGCTCGCCGAGGTGGTGGTCGACTTCTTCGACCAGTTGAAGAGTCGTTCCCAGGGGTACGCATCGCTCGACTACGAGTTGCACGACTACCAGCAATCGCACCTGGTCAAGGTCGATCTGCTGCTCAATGCCATCCCGGCCGACGCGTTCTCCACCATCGTCCATCGCGACAAGGCATTCGACTACGGCCGGCGGATGTGCGAGAAGCTCAAGGAGCTGATTCCCCGCCAGATGTTCGACGTGCCGATCCAGGCCGCCATCGGTGGCAAGGTGATCGCCCGCGAAACGGTCAAGGCCAAGCGCAAGGACGTGTTGGCCAAGTGCTACGGCGGCGACATCACCCGCAAACGCAAGTTGCTCGAGAAGCAGAAAGAGGGCAAGAAGAAGATGAAGTCGATCGGCCGGGTCGAGGTTCCCGGTGACGTCTTCATCTCCGCCCTCAAACTCGACGACTGAGCATGGTGGGGCGGCGGCCGCGCGATGCGGTCTGCGCCTCGCTCGATGCACTCTGCGCGAGGCTGGCCGGCCGAGTGTTCAATCGATGTTCCGGCCGAGCAGCTCCCCCGTTGCGGTGATCGCCCACGCCTGATAGTCGTCGAATTGCTCGACCCAGACCAGCCCATCGCGGCCCATCGCGAATGCGGTGGTGGCGAAGGCGTCGGCCCAGGTCAGACGGGGCCCGGCGACGGTCAGTGAGACCAGCGTTCCGGCATCCGACGACGTCCACAGGTGTTCGCCGCGCTCGGCCGTGCCCGACGTGGCGATGGCATGACCGATCGGGAGTTCGAGGGTGGCGCGCACCTGCCCCGGCGCGAGCGGGTCGGCGATCGCCACGCTCCAACCCCGACCCGGTTCGGGCCGTCCGCTGGTCTGGATGTCGCCGCCGACACCCAGGTACCAGTTGGTCAGGTCTGCCTCGCCCAGCAGTCGTGTGGCACGCTCGGTGGCCCACCCTTTGACGAAGCCGGCCGGGTCGAGCATGCCGGGGCTACCAGGCGGCTCGATGCTGAACGCGCCGGCCGAGACATGGCTGAGCCAGGTGCAGGCGTCAAGCACGTCGACGACCTCGGAGGATGTCTCGGCGATGGTCAACTCGCCGCGATTGACCCGGCTGATCTCACTCGCCGGTCGGAACGTCGAGAACATCGCCTCCAACCGCTCCAACTCGACGAACATCGCCTCGGCCGCGCCGGCGATCACCCCGGCCGGGACGGCGTCGGCAACGTGCAGGCTGGCGACGGTGCCCATTACCCGCCGGTCCGTTCGCCAGCGCTCAGCCGCCGTTGCCATCGAGAATCGCCTGGAGGGACCGCTTATAAGCCCGCGATGTGATCGTCGCGCCCGAGACCGAATCGAACCCGGCGTTCTGGGCGGATATCGCAGACTGATTGAGGATCGGCACGGCGCGTTGGTTGATGCGTATCGACTTGCGATGATCGCTCGGGGTGACCGGGGCGTCGACCGAACAGATCAGTGAGCCGTCGCTCGACACCGATGCCGCCACCTGTACCGGTCCCCACCGCGTATCGACGACGGGACCGGACTGCGGTGCCGAGCATGTCGGAGTGGGAGGCACGGCGCCGGCGGGTTGGGTTTCGGCGGGAGCGGGCGCCGGCGTCTCGGGAGCGGCTGTTTGAGGAGCAGCGGCCTGGGGGACGGGCGTCACCGGAGTGGCCGATTGCGGTGCCGCAGTCGGCGCCGGGCTGCTCGATGATGCCCCTCCTGCCGTAGTCACCACGGCGGCCGCGGGTCCCGTGGCGGATGCAGACGCAGCGGACGCGGCGGGTGGCGCGGTGGCGGCCGCCGATGCGCGGTCCTGGCCGGCCGCGGGCAGTCCTGGCGTGGCATGCATCCCGGCTAGGAAGGCCCCTCCGCTGCTGGTCAGCACGATCGCCGGTAGGAGGCGGCGCGCCGTCGATATCGGTCGTTGTCGACGCACTACCACCACACCCGTTCATAGTGAATGCGCTCCGCGGGAACGCCGGCGGCGAGAAGCCCGCGCCGCGCGGCATGGACCAGGCGCTCAGGGCCGCACAGTACGGCCATTCGCTCTCCGAGATCCGGAATCAACGCCCGCAACCGGGATGGTGAGAAGGGATCGCGATCGGCCAAACCGGCCGTCGGGCCCACCAGCGTCAGCACCCGACCTCCGGTGCGGCGGACGAGGTCCTCCATCTCGTCGAGATGGACGAGATCGGCGGTGCGCCGCGCCCGGTAGAGCACCAGGGGTTCGGAGCCGATCGGAAGGTCTTCGAGGATCGCCCGCACCGGCGTGACTCCGACACCGCCGACGACGAACACGCAACGGCGATCGTCGAGGGCGGCGCTGGTCGTCGCCCCGTAGGGGCCTTCGACGACCACCTTGGTTCCTTGGGGCAGGGCCATGATCGCCGTCGAACCGTCGCCAAGACTCTTGATCGTGAACCGCAGTCCGGCATTCGTCGGCGTCGCCGAGAGCGAGAACGGGTGCGACTTCCACCAGAGTCCCGGGTGTAACGGCCGCAGGAAGAAGAACTGGCCGGCGGCGGCCTGCATCCGGGCAAGGTGGCGGCCGCTGAGGTGCAGGGCGACGACACCCGGGGCGACGGTCCGGGAATGCTGGACGTGCAGGGGACGGAACCAGGCCCGCACCAGCCGACCCCAACGGCCCCACGCCACGCAGGACACTGCGCCGATGTGCAGGGCGGCCCAGAACACCCGGGCGACGCGATCTTCGGACAGATCGGTGCCGAGGACGATCTGGTGACCGTACGAGATGGCAAATCCCAGGTAGACGGCAAGGTGGACGAAGTACCACGTCTCGTACGACAGCCGTCGTCGCATCGATTTCAGCGAACTGAGGATGACGAGGCCGACGATCGCCCCACCGATCGTCGCCAGTCCCATATATGGCTCGCCCCCGATGAAGTCGGAGATCGTCTTGCTGAATCCGGAGTGGATGATCCAGTCGGTCGTTCCGGTGGCGACGTGGGCAACGAGCAGGAGACCGACCGTGTCGCCGATGACGCGATGCCACAGGAACAGCCGGTCCATGCCGAACAGGCGCTCCAGCGCACGCGGCCGTCCGGCGAGCACGACCCCGACGAGCGCCAGACCGGAGGTGACCAGGCCGGTCAAGCGGCTCATCGACGCCCAGGCGGTATCCCAACCACCTACCAGAGCTGTCCAGCCGCCGTGGCGGATCCACATGCCGACGATGCACAGCAGATAGGCGGTGACCACGGCCGCGAGATCGGTGTCGAGCAGCCGGCTTGGCGCAGGGGCCGGAAGGCGCCGAACGGCGCTGGACTCGGCCGTGCGAGACGGGCGTATTGCGGTCGCCATGGTCTTGTTGCCTACCTGGGTCGCCGACTCAGCCGACGGCGAGTCCGGCGCTGCCGCCGGTGAAGAATCTGCTCATGGGGACGTT
This sequence comes from Actinomycetes bacterium, assembly GCA_031371195.1. Classification (GTDB taxonomy): domain Bacteria; phylum Actinomycetota; class Acidimicrobiia; order Acidimicrobiales; family Ilumatobacteraceae; genus JANMJD01. The sequence goes on from JANMJD010000217.1 coordinate 10,443, forward strand.
TCTCCGAGGGTCGGTGCCGCGTGTGACGACGGATGGGGAGCCGGATCCATCATCGTCGAGTCGGGCATGAGCCGGTCATCGATGGGGTGAGAGTTCGTTTGGAAGGCGCGTGGAAGGACGAATCCAATCGAGGCGCCGCCGCCGTCCCGGTTGGAGGCGAACACGGTGCCTCCGTGTCGTTCGGCGATCTCCCGCACGATCGACAACCCAAGCCCGGATCCGGGGCGGCTGCGCGCCGTCACCGCCCGGTGGAAACGGTCGAAGATGCGATCGAGATCGTCCGTTGGCACCCCCGGACCTCGGTCGTTCACCTCGACGCGTCCATGGCTGATCACCACCTCGATCGGGGCGGATCCGCTGGCGTCGAACTTCACGGCGTTGTCGACCAGATTGCTGACGGCGCGTTCGAGCGCACCGCGTTGGCCGTCCACGGCCGAGCCATCGGCGTCGATCGTGACGGCGCGTCCGGTCCGCCTGGTGGTGCGCTCGGCGACACCCGCGGCGATGTCACCCAGACCGACGGTCTCGATCGGCTCGTCCGTGTACCGATCGGTGGCGAGTTCGACCAGCTCGTTGACCAGCGTGGTCAGCTCCTTGGTCTCGGTATCGAGGTCGCTGAGGACGCTCTGGCGAACCTCGGGTTCCATCTGTTCGTGGCGGCGCAGGGTGGCGATGTTGGTGCGCAGGCTGGTCAGTGGCGTCCGCAGCTCGTGGCCGGCATCCTGGACGAGACGCTGTTGGTCGTCGCGCGAGCGGGCGAGCGCTCCGAGCATGCCGGAGAACGCCTCGCTCAACCGTCCGGCCTCATCACGACCATGGACGGGGACCTCGACATCGAGCCGGCCGGTCCGGGCGACATCTTCAGCGGCGAGGGTGAGAATGGTGAGCCGCCGGGTGACCTGGCGGGCGATGAGCCAGCCGAGTCCACCGGCGGCCGCGCTGACCAGAGCCACGGCCAGCATCGTCTTCTCCCGGAGCCGATGCAGGACCCGCTCGGTCGAATCGAGACTGCGAGCGACTTGGATCTGGCGTCCGAATCCGACCGGCGCAGTCAACATGCGGAAGCGCCCACCGTTGATTTCGACATCGCCGTAGTCATGGGCGTAGCCGGCGACCGTCTGGCGGCTGACGTGTTGGGGAGTGGCCAGCAGTTGTCGCGACGAGGGGAACGAGTAGAAGTCACCTCGCTCGTTGGTCACCTGGATGATGATCTGTTCGATGTGGCCGGGCCGGGGGTGGCCGTCCCGGTCGTCGTCGCCTCCTGTGGAACCTCCTTGGTCATCGAACGCCGGCCCGAAGGCGCGCTGCTCACCGTCGATGGCCCGGGCCAGCTCGGCAGGAGTGGCCTCTGGACCGTAGGCCGCAAGCCGTTCGGTCACCGCGTCGCTAACACCGTCGAGCGACCGGTCGATCTCGTTGCGCAGGTTGCGACCGGTCTCCTGGTACGTCCAGGCCCCGAGGGCGAGGGTGGCGATCGCCGATAGCAATCCGAGCGCGGCGACGAGTTTGGTTCGTAGCGTCATGATGCCCTGGCGGTGTACCCGACGCCGCGCACCGTATGGATCAATTTGGGCTCGAAACCGTCGTCGAGCTTGCGGCGCAGGTAGCTGATGTAGACCGCCAGATTCTTGGAGTCGGGACCGAAGTCATAGCCCCAGATCCGGTCATAGATCGTCGAGTGGTCCAACACGATGCCCTGGTTGCGGATCAGCAGCTCGAGCAACTCGAACTCCGTGCGCGACAGATCCACCTCGATCGAGCCGCGCCATACCCGCCGGGCCGCAGTATCGATGCGCAGGTCGGCGAGTGTGAGTCCGTCGGGTTGGGCCGAGTCGTCGGGTCGGGCCCGCCGCAGCAGCGCCCGCAGCCGGGCGAGTAGTTCACCCAGGTCGAAGGGTTTGGGCAGATAGTCGTCGGCGCCGGCGTCGAGCCCGGCGATGCGCTCCGACGTCTCGGTGCGCGCCGTCAACATCAGGATCGGCACCCGGTTGCGCTCGGCGCGCAGCACCCGGCAGACCATCAGGCCGTCGACGTTGGGCATCATGACGTCGAGGAGTACGGCGTCCGGCGGCTCGGCAGTGATCAGCTCCAGGGCGGCGGCGCCGTCGGCGGCCGTGCGTACCTCATATCCCTCGAGTCCGAGCACGCGGGCGAGCGAATCGCGGATGGCACGGTCGTCGTCGACGACGAGGATTCGGTCGGGCACGCCCCCATCGTGCTACGCGCGAGTAAGAGAACAGTGAGCAGAGCTTGACATCTTCGTTGCATCCGCCGATAGGAAGGAGGCGATGGTCGAATCGCGGACGTTCCGATCCCTGCGGGAGCGCAACGCCAAGCTGTTCTTCCTCGGCCTGCTCGTGTCGAACGTGGGCACATGGTTGCAAGCGACCGCCCAGGTCCTGCTCGTTCAGAAACTCGGTGGGAAGGGCATCGAGCTAGGTCTGGTGCTGATGTGCCAGTTCCTCCCGATGCTGCTGTTCGGCCTGTCGGCCGGGGCGTTCGCCGATCGGGTGAACCGGCGTCGTCTGACGATCATCACCCAGGCCGGCATGGGAGTGCAGGCCCTGGTATTGGCGGCGATCGACCTGTCGGGTCATGCCACCATCCCGGTCGTCTACCTGTTGTCACTGGTACTCGGCGTGTTGGCCGCGATCGACAACCCGGCCCGTCGGGGGATGGTCACCGAATTGGTCGATTCGGGCGAGCTGGCCAATGCGTTGTCGTTGAACACTGCCGTGATGACCGGGTCGCGGGTGTTCGGCCCGGGTCTCGCCGCGTTGTTGACTGCGGCGGTAGGAACGGCATGGTGTTTCGCCATCAACGGCCTCTCGTTCCTGGCCATCATCGGTGCCCTGGTGGCCATCGATCCGGCGAAGTTGAGAATCACCCCGCCCCGGCCCCGCGGGGGCCGACCGGTGCGCGATGGGCTGGCTGCCGTCTGGGCCGACCCGGTGCTGCGCCGCACGTTGTGGGTGTTCTCCCTGGTCGGCACCTTTGCGTTCAACTACTCGGTGTCGCTCCCGCTGATCGTGCAGGACAACCTTCATTCGGGGTCGACCATGTTCGGCTGGCTGCTGTCGGCGACCAGCGTCGGCAGCGTCCTGGGTTCACT
>JANMJD010000249.1:0-3175 GCA_031371195.1 Actinomycetes bacterium
GGCGCCGTTGATCATGGGTGACCCGGCATCGGTCACCGTCCAACTCGACGAGTTGGTGGCCCGCACCGGGGTGCAGGAGATGTTCGTCACCTCGAACATCCACGGCCATGCTGCCCGGATGCGGTCCTACGAGTTGCTCGCTGACGCCTGGGAATTGACACCGCTGCGGGCGTAGCGCGAACGCTTGAACGTCGCCTACGGTCGACCCGTGCCTCCCGAACTCGCCACCGCATTGACGCGACTGGGGATCGAGCCGAGCGGGTGGACCGTCACCGAGCCGGCTCACAACCGGTGGCTGACGCCCGGGATCTGGGACCTCCGGCGAGCCGAAACAGCCGAGGCGCCTGACGCGACCGACAGGTCCGGGGCGACCGACGTGACCGACGTGACTGCCGCGACCGACGGGTCCGGCGCGACCGAACCCACTGACCCGCCCGAGGCGAGCGGCGGAGCCGAGGCGGACAGTCCGCGGCGGCTGATCGTCAAGCGAATGACACGGACTCGCCCGCGTGGCGACTCCGCGTATGAGCACCACTGGACGGCCGACTCCGACCACCCGACACGGTGGAACTACTGGGCCCGCGAGGCCCTCGCCTACCAGTCGGGAGTCGCCCGTAGTTACGACCCGGCGGGACTCGCTGCACCTCGTTGTGTCGGCGTTGAGATCACCGACCTCGACGCCGTGATCGCTCTGGAGTTCGTCGAGGGGACACCGGCCGAGGCTTGGGAGATCACCGACTATGCCGACTCGGCGCGCGCCTTGGGCGTCGGCCAGGCCGCCTACCTACTCGATCGATCTTTCCCCGCCGCCGATTGGTTGAGCCGCCGGTTCATCCGCGACTACAGCACCGAGAAGCCCGTGCGCTGGGAGCTGCTCGACGACGACGGAGCATGGCAACAACCCCTGGTAAAGGAGTGTTTTCCGGGCGAACTGAGAGCAGCGGCTCTTCGCCTTCATGCCGAGCGGGAACGGCTGTACGAGCTGATCGAATCGCCGCCGCACACGTTGTGCCATCTCGACTTCTGGACCAAGAATCTGATCAGGACGACCAAGGGGTTCGTCCTGCTCGACTGGGCGTTTGTGGGCTTCGGTGCGGCAGGTGAGGACATCGGCAATCTCGTCCCCGATGCCGCATTCGATCACTTCATCGAGCCGGTCCTGCTCCCCGAACTGCGCAAGGCGGTGCTTGCCGGCTACCTCGACGGACTCGCCGACAGTGGCTGGACGGGTGATCCGCTCGACATCGAAGTGGCGATGGCGGCGGCCGCGGTCAAGTACGACTGGCTCACCCCGCTGATGCTGGAACGGGCATCGGTGGCCGAGCATCGGCGCTACGGCGGCACCGACGTGATCGGCGCCGACGACCTCTACCGCAACCGAGGGATCGCCCTGCTCGACAACGCGGAACAGGCGCTCCATGCCCTCACGCTGGCGACCGGTCGGCGATAGCGGCGAACGACATACGACAGAGACCCCGGCGGAGAACCGAACGGCGGAGCACGCGGATGACTGGGTGGATCAGGCGGACCGGGCGGAGGGCCGGCTGAAGCAGTAACGGCCGATCAGCGCACCGACCATTCCGCCGGTGGTCGACATGGCCAGATCGCCGATCGTGTCGCCGTAGGTCAGTTGCAACCCGCCGCCCGCTCCGGTCTCGGCGATCGCCCACTCCATGATCTCCCAGACGACGATGGCGATCGCCCCGACGCCGACACCGGTCAGCACCGCCTCATTGTCGCGGTCTGTGCGGCGATAGCGGAAGGCCATGAACGCGCCGACCAGCAACACCCAGTTCGAGAAGTGCAACACGTCGTCGGTGACGTCGTAGTTGTCGTAGAACCCGAACAGATTGCCCAACGTGTCGAGCAGGAACGGGGCGACCAGAAGCCCGTCACCCAGATGCGGGTACGGCACCCGGGGTTGGCGACGGAACCGCTGCATCAACGGGATCAACGCCGCCGAGCCGACGAACAATGGCGCCCGGAATGCCATCCCCTTGCCTTCGAGATGATCGAGCGGCACCAGGATCGCCACCGCAAACGCCGCCACGATCCCCACCTTCATAGCGATGTTGAACCGCTTGGCCGCCACAGTCGCATCGAACGACTCCGCCCGTGTCCCGATCATGGTCGTCAAGCTCCGCCCCGTTCCGATCTGGTCGCCCGTCGGTGATCCAATCGTTCCACGAATCGCCACATCGTCACACAGCTATCAGATCGAGCCGCCGGTGATTTCGAGGTTCTGGCCGGTCAGGTACGAGGCGTCGGCGGACATCAGGAACGAGACGACCGCGGCGACCTCGGCGGTCGAGCCGTAGCGGCGCAACGGGACCATGGCGATCATCTGCTCGGCGACCTCGTCGGGGGTGTGGGCGTAGTACTGGCTGCGGGTCGCCGCCTGCTGGGCCACCTGGTTGTCCCACATCTTGCCGGGCCCGATGAACGCCGGGGAGATGGCGTTGACCCGAATGGTGTGCGGTGCCAGGTCCTTGGCCGCCGTCTTCGTCAGAGCGATGACCGCAGCCTTAGACGCGGAGTAGGCCGCCATATTCGGGGCGCCACCGACGCCGGCCATCGAGGCCGAGTTTACTATCGTGCCTCCGTGGCCGGCGGCGATCATTGCCCGGGCGACGTGCTGCAACACGATCATCACGCCGATCACGTTGACCTCGAACACCTTGCGGGCATCATCGGGCGGATAGTCGGGCAGGGCGATGAACCGACCCTGGTAGCCGGCGTTGTTGAACAGCCCGCTGGGCACTCCGAACTCGGCGCAACACGCACCGACCCCAGCGGCCACCGCAGCGTCGTCGGTGACGTCGAAGGTGCCGGTCCACGTCTCGGCTCCCGACTCGGCGACCAGTGCTCGGGTCGTCTCGAGGCCGGTCGCCGACGCGGGATGATCGACGAGCGCCAACCGCCAGCCGTCGTCGGCCAGGCGCAACGCGGCAGCCCTACCGATGTCACCCGCGGCCCCCGTGATCATCGCCGCGCGGGGAGTCGCCGCGCCGGGAGTTGCTACACCGGAAGGCGCCACACCCGGAGTCGTCTCGCCGGGAGTTGCTACACCGGAAGGCGCCGCACCCGGAGTCGCCGCACCCGGAGTCGCCGTGGTGCGCGGACCCTCCGGTGACTCGGGCGACTCGGACGTCGTGTCAGTGCTCAAGGCGGGCGC
>JANMJD010000286.1:0-9329 GCA_031371195.1 Actinomycetes bacterium
TGGATCTCGATCGCGTCGACGCCGCCCGCCGCAGCCAGGGCCGCCGATTCGCCGTATTCGCGGGTCATCCACTCGACCTCGTCGAGGGCCATGACGTGCGGGATGCGGTGGTCCGCATAGCCGCTGACCACGGGCGACGGGCCCAATGGCATGCCGCCCTGGAGGACCATCTGGCACGAGATGTATCCGCTCCCGGCGTGGATGCGCCCGGCGAATTCGCTCATCCGCTCGACGAACGACGGATCACGGAACCAGCCCGGGCCATTGGCGCCGACGCCGACCGCCACGAAACCGGGAGGCAACGGGTTGGCCACGAACGTCGCCGCCCCACCGAGCCACTGCATGCCGCCGTCGAGCTTCGACAGCCAATGGGCGCAGTGTTGCTCGAACGACGCGACCGGGCCGATCAGATGGCCGCCGCCCCCGCCATGGGTTGGCACCACCAGCCGATGGTCGAGCGCCATGGTCCCCACCCGGATCGGCCGGAAGATCTCCTGGAGCGGCACGTCACCAATCGAGTCGTCGTCGGCGACCTCGGAACTCCCGGAATTGTTCATGATGAATCCTCCCGGGCGGCGACGCTACTGTGAGCTGATGGACGAGGCCTACGTCGCACGGTTCTGGGAGCGGTCGGCGTACGAGGAGGCTCGCACCGGTCCGCCGGAGGGGTTCCCCAAACTGCCGGACCTGCCGCTCGGCCGGTACACCGATCCGGCGTTCTATGCGTTGGAGCGCGAGCACCTGTGGAAGCGCTCCTGGCTGTACGCCGGCCACGATTCCGAACTCGCCGAGGTGGGGAGTTACAAACTGTGCGATATCGCCGGAGCACCGGTGTTGCTGGTCCGTGGTGAGGACCGGGTCGTGCGGGCGTTCTACAACTCGTGTCGACATCGTGGCGCTCCGGTGGTGCGGGGCACCAGCGGGCAGGCCCGGATGCTGATCTGCCAGTACCACTCGTGGAGCTACGACCTGGCCGGCACGCTGGTGCGGGTGCCCGAGGAACGCGACTTCGTCGGCCTGCAGTGTGACGAGCGGGCGTTGCCATCGGTGCGCTGTGAGGCGTGGGGTGGGTGGTACTTCGTCAACCTCGACCACGACGCGATGCCGCTGGCCGAATGGCTCGATCCGTTGGGCACGATCCTCGGGTCGCTCGCCGACGCCAAATGGCGGATGATCCACGCCAAGTCGGACGTGATCGGTTGCAACTGGAAGATCCTGGCCGAGGGATTCCTCGAGGTGTACCACGCTCGCACGATCCACCCGGCCACGGTCGGCCCGGGCCTCTCGGTGCGAGGGACGGTGATTTCGATCTACGACCAGGGCCACCAGGCGATGCTCTCGCCGGTGATCGTCAGACGCCCCGACGGCCGTGACGAACTGCCCCTGTTCACCGACGCTCCGGCGATCTTCCGGGAGCAGATCCTGCCTGCTCACGGCATCTTTCCAAATCTCATCGCCCCCATTGACGGGCATGGCTTCCCGATCCTGGTGTTCTGGCCGGAGGCCATCGACCGAACCCGCCTCGACATCATCTGGTTCGTGCCCGACTGGGGCGAGGGGGCGATGCCCAACCAGGAGCTATGGGACAGGCGCCTCGCCCGCTTCGACACCGTGATGGACGAGGACTACGCCAACCTGGCACCGATCCAGCGCTCGATGGAGCATGCCGCCCACGGCGGCCAGGTGATCAACTACCAGGAACGCCGCATCTGGCACGTGCACGCCTGGATCGACAAGATGATCGGGGTCGACCGGATCGCCGAGCATCTGCGCGTACCGGATCTCCTCGCCGATTGGGTCGAGCCCGCGGCACCGGTGTGATGCCGTCTGTGATGGTCGGTGCCGGTGGGTGTGATCGACTGTGACGGTGACGACTGCCCGTTCCCCGCACGACCTGCACTGGCCCGACCTCGTCTGGTCGCACTTCTCCCGGCCCCGCCACGGCGGATTTGACGAGCGGGTCGCAGCGGCGGCCGCGGCGGGGTTCCGGGCGATCGGCCTCTATGTGTCGGAGTACCGCCGATTGCGTGTCGAGGAGGGCCGCTCGGCCGCCGATATCCGCGCCCTGCTCGACGACCACGACCTCGTGATCGGAGAGATCGAGACGGTCCGCGGCTGGGCGTCGGCGCCCGGCTCGGCGAATGCCGACGACTGTGCGATCGTCGAGGAAATCGCCTACGAGATCGCCGACGAGTTGGGGGCGCGGTACTTCCAGGCGATCGGCTCGTACGACGGCACGATCGAGCAGGCCGCCGATGGGTTCGGCGCGCTGTGCGACCGAGCGGCCGCCCACGATCTGAAGGTGGGCATCGAATGGTTGCCGTTCACCAACATCTACGACGCGGCCGACGCCCAGGCCATCGTGTCGCGGGTCGACCGCTCCAATGCCGGCTACTGCGCCGACATCTGGCATCACACCCGAGGTTCCAACGACCTGGCGATGATCACGGCATTGCCGGCGGAGCGGATCTTCGCCATCCAGATGAGTGACGGACCCCTGGCACCGGGACCGCTCGACTACAAGACGGACTGCCTGACCACCCGTGTGCCCCCCGGAGAGGGTGAGTTCGACTGTGTCGGGTTTCTCTCGTCGCTGCGTGCCATGGGGGTGGACGCGCCGATTTCGCTCGAGGTGTGTTCGACCGAACTGTGGGCCGCGCCCGCGCAACACGCCGCAGAGGCCGCCGCCGCCGGCATTCGCGGGGTCCTCGCCGACTTGGCCGCACCATGAGCTGTCGGTGTAACGGGCGGGGTGCGCGCCCCCGCGTTTGCGTCGACGGGGAGTAGGGGCCGTGGAGTTCACACCGAACCTGGTCGATGTGGCGGTGGCACCGGCCGACTGGGCACGCGTCCGCGAGGCCGAGGGTTGGCACGGTCTTGGCGTCGCCGACCACCTGTGGGACCGGGGGCGACCGTACCCGCACCTGTGGGTGGCGCTCGGAGCGATGGCCGCCGTGACGTCTCGGGTGATGCTCACCTCGTCGTTCGCCAACAATCTCCTGCGGTCCCCGGTCGATTTCGCCCAGGGTACGTTGGCGATGCAACAGGCCTCGAACGGCCGGTTCGAGGCCGGCCTGGGAGCGGGCTGGTCGCGCCCCGAGGTGGAGTCGACCGGGCTGCGCTATCCACCACCGGGCGAGCGCGTCCGGCGATATCGCGAGGCGATGACCATCGCCGGTCGTCTGATGCGCGAGCGCACATGCCGGTTCACCGGCGAGTTCTACGACGTCGATGTGGAGGTTCTCGGACCCGACGTTGCGGCGCCGCCGTTGGTCGCCTCGCTCGGCGGTCCCCGCTCGATCGAAATGGTCGCCCCGCTGGTCGATCGGGTCGAGTTGAAGGTCTCGAGCGCGGCGACCCGAGGGGGCTCACTCGATCTCGCCCGCTTGGCGACGATCACCCTCGACGACCTCGATCGGCTCGTCGCGCTGGTCCGCGAGGTGCGCCCCGATGTGCCGCTCGGGGTGTTCCTGCAGATCGGCTGCGGTCAACACCCACGCCTGTCCGCCCTGTCCGAGGTGCTCGCCGGCTCGTGGTTCGGCTCGTTCATCGGCGAACCGGAACGGGTCGCCGATGCCCTGCTGGCGTTGGAGGACCACGGCATCGGTCGGGTCCAGCTGACGGCGTACGTCGACGGCACCTTCGAACGGCTTGCTCCGGTGCTGAACCGCTGAGACATAACCGCTGAGACATAGCCGGTGGACCGTCGGGGGGCGCCCGACCACGGCGCCCACACCCCGGTCGTGTTTACATCGTGGGGACGACCGGTGCACACAATCCGCAGGCCGGTGATGCGACTGAGGAGACGACGCGTGAAGTTCGGCATCTTCTACGAACACCAGATCGGCCGGCCGTGGGACGACGGCTCGGAGCATCAGTTGATTCAGGATGCGCTCGATCAGGTCGAACTGGCCGATCGGCTCGGCATCCAGTACGTGTGGGAGGTGGAGCACCACTTCCTCGAGGAGTACAGCCACTCCTCGGCCCCCGAGGTGTTCCTGGCCGCCGCCAGCCAGCGGACCAAGCACATGCGGCTCGGCCACGGTGTGATCCTCACCGCGCCGCAGTTCAACCACCCGGCCCGAACGGCCGAGCGGGTGTCGATGCTCGATCTGGTGTCGAACGGCAGGGTGGAGTTCGGGAGCGGTGAATCGTCGAGCGAGGCCGAACTCGCCGGCTTCGGCATCAACCCGCTGGACAAACGCGAGGCCTGGCTGGAAGGACTGGAGACGGCCGTGCGGTGCATGGTGGAGACCCCGTTCACCGGGGTCGACGGCAAGTTCGTTTCGATGCCGCCGCGCAACGTCGTTCCGAAGCCGATGCAGACCCCGCATCCGCCGCTCTGGGTCGCATGCAGTCGACGCGAGACGATTCTGCTGGCCGCCGAGAAGGGCATCGGGGCGCTGACCTTCGCCTTCATCGATCCCGAGGAGGCCCGCACGTGGGTGGCGGAATATGAGCAGACCCTGGCCGACAGGTGCGTGCCGGTGGGCTACGCGGTCAATGCCCAGGTCGCCTGTGTGAGTCCGATGATGCTGCACCACGACGAGGGCGAGGCCATCCGCCGGGGCATCGAGGGGGCGAACTTCTTCGGCTACTCCCTCGGACATTTCTACGTCTTCGGCGATCACCGGCCGGGCCGCACCGACGTGTGGGCCGAGTACCTGGAGCGTCGAGGGGTGCAGGGCTACGACCCCGAGGCGATCGTCGCCGCCGAACAGCAGGAGCGTCTCGGCGCGAAGATCGCCGGCGGTGACACGACCGGTCTGCGGGGCTGCGTCGGTACGCCCGACCAGGTTCGCGAATTCCTGTTGCGCTACGAGGAGGCCGGTGTCGACCAGGTGATATTCGTGCTCCAGGCCGGCCGCAACGAGCATGAGCACATCATGGAGTCGATCGAGATCTTCGGGCGGGAGATCCTGCCCGAGTTTGCGGCGCGTGACGGGGAGCAGGTGAAGCGTAAGCAGGAACGCCTCGCTCCGGTCGTCGAACGGGCGCTTGCCCGCAAGGCCGCGGCGACCGAACCGAAGGACATCGGCGACTACTCGTTCCCGGCGATCCCCCGGCAGTGGGCCACGGCGACGGGTAACGAGGAGTTGTCCACCGTCCTCGACAAGTGGGCCGACGACCGTGCGCTCGGCCGGCGCGACGACGCCCTGGGGATCACCGGATGACGGGCGTCCGCTCGACTGTTGCCCCTTGACGTCCTGGGCACCTGCCGGTGCGTCACCGTCAGCCGACGAGACGCAGGATGGTGAAGACGGTCATGCCGACCCCCATCATCGCCAGCATGTTGCGGGTCTTGGCGAAGACCAGGCCGGCGGCGACCAGCGCCCACATCTGATTGTTGTGCCAGCTCAGGGCTAGTTCGTGATGGTTGGTGAACACGCCGGGGGCGACGATCGCCGTGAGCGCGCAAGCTGGGGCGAAACGCAACGCCCGCTCGAACCTCTCGGGGAGCTCGAACGAGGCAGGGAGCATGAAGAAGCTGCCGCGGGTGACCAGGGTCGACAGCGTGATACCGGCGATTCCGGCGAGCATGTACGGCCAGTCGAGGAGGAAGTTCACGGGCAGTCCACCTCGCCGACCGGGGCCTCGCCGTCCGAAGTCTCCGCATGGGACGTGTCGGCGGCGAGACGGGCGAGGATTTTGGACTCGGCCGGCGTGAGCCGCGATTGCAATGCATCGGCGGCCATCGCCACCGACACCCCGGCGACCACCGAGATGAGCAGGCCGAGACGCATCGGCACCCGCACGGTCATCACCGACAGGACGGCGGTCACGGCGACACCGGCGATGGCGGGAAAGCGGGTGACCATCGGGATCAGCACGGCGACGAGAGCGAGGATGGCGGCCACCTCGAGACCCCAATCGGTGGGGGCCAGTCCGCCGAGGAGGATCCCGGCGATCGACGAGGTCTGCCATGCCACCCAGTTGACGGTGGCGCCGCCGAAGAAGTAGCCCCATTGCTCGGGGTTGCCGAACTCGGTGGCATCGGCGAACCGGCGGGAGAACAGGGCGTAGCCCAGGTCGCCGTTGAGGTAGGACGAGAACAGGCGTTGCTTCCACGGCAACGGCGCGAAGTACCGCCGTGAGCCCGCCGAGAAGATGACGAATCGCAGGTTGACCAACGCCGCGGTGATCCACACGATCGGTATCGGTGCGCCGACGGCCAACAGCGGAATGGCCGCCAGTTGGGCTGAGCCGGCAAACGCCACCAGGCTCATGAGCATCGCAATCGGTGTCGACAATCCGTCGTTGACCATCGCCACACCGGTGACCAGACCCCACACGGCAATGGCCACGCCCAGTGGGCCCATGGCCCGCACTCCCTCACGGAATCCGGCGCGATCGATCGGAGGAATCAGTGCTACTCGTACGTTCACCACATCGTTACTCCGCCGGATTGTTGCGGTCGTCCCGCGGGCCTTGGTCCCCATCGAGTCTACGAGCGGGCCTCGGTCAGTCACCCTCGCCGACACAAGCGTGGTTCTCGATCCGGGCGGATTCTCGGGGCGCCTCGGTGAAGCCGTCGGGCCACAACGGCGGGTCCTCCCAGCACACTCCGATCAGGTTGGCGTCGGTCAGGTCGGCGTTCCGGAAGTTGGCCCGATCGACGTTGGCCCCGCTGAGATTGGCCCTGGTGAGATCGGCGTGTTCGAAATCGGTGCCCCGCAGATCGGCCCCGGCGAGGTTGGCGTCGACGAACGATGCCGTCGATGCGACGGCCAAGGGCAGCGCCGCTCCACCCAGGTCGGAGCGATCGAATGTCGCTCCCACCAGGTAACCGCTCCCGAGGTCCGCGTTTTTGAAGTCGACGTCCGTGGCGCCCAGGTTCTCGGCGTTCACGCCGCCGAGCAGGGCATTCGGGGCGACGGCTCGTGACATGTCGGCGCCGGCGATCGTCGCATTGCGCAGATGTGTGGAGGTGAGATCGGCGCCGACGAAGGATGCGTCCTGGAGGTCGGCTCGGTCGAGATCGGTGCCCCGCAGGTCGGCGCCGTCGAGCGGGATCCCGCTCAGATCGGTGTCGGCGAGTTGCAGACCGCGAAACGCTCGCACCGTACCCGGCGAAGCGAACGCGCTGCGGACGAACGTCAGGTCGGCGAGGCGGCGATTGTTGGCCGCCGCTTCGTCGACGACCGTCTGACGGTGGGCTGCGGCGGCCAGCGCGGTGACCAGGATCACGCCGCTCAGCATCCCGATCCCGGGCAGCCACCAACGTGGGGCGCGGCGGTCGATCGCGATCATGCCAAGCCGCCGGCGTCGACCGGAAGCACCGCGCCGGTCATGTAGGCGGCCAGGTCGCTTGCGCAGAAGACGGCCACGCGGGCTACGTCGTCGGGCACGCCGATGCGGCCGAGCGGATTGGCTGCGGCGCGGACGTTGATGTCGATCCCGGCGGCTTTCAGCGGGGCCATCTGTTGTTGCACGCCAGGGGTATCGATCACCGAGGGGGCGATGCCCAGCACGCGGATGCCGAGCGGACCGAACTCGTGGGCGAGGGCCTTGGTGATCCCGACGACGGCATGTTTCGAGGCGATGTACGCGCTGATGCCGGGGGTCGCCTTGAACCCGGCCGTCGAAGCGATGTTGATGATCGTCCCCCCGTTGGTCATCCGTCGGGCGGCCTCGCGCGCGCCGGCGAACGTGCCGCGACTGTTGACCGTCAGCATGCGATCGAGGAACTCATCGGTCATGTCGATCGCCGGCCCGGTGGTGGGGAAGATGCCGGCATTGTTCACCCAGATCTCCAATCCGCCGAGCCGGTTCACGGCGAGATCGGCGGCGGACGCGATCGTGGCGCTGTCGCTGACGTCCATCGCCACAGCGATCACCTGCCGGCCCGTCGTCGTCGAGATGTCGTCGGCCACGTCCTGAGCGGCGGCAAGGTCGATATCTCCGGCGATCACGTCGGCGCCTGCCTCGGCGAGGCGTCGGGCGATCTGGGCACCGAGCCCTCGCCCGGCCCCGGTGACCACCGCCCGTCGCCCGGCGAGGGAGAACAGCTCGGCGAGTGGTCGATCGGTGAAATCGGACATTGGCATGGCGGTGAAACTACTGGTCGGTGGGACCGGTGATCGCTGGTGTCGACGCGACGCTCGCTCCGGCCGGGATTGCGTTCCGGCCCGTTGAGACTTCAGCGGGTCCAACGGGCAGAATGCGTGGTCACGATTCACGGCGGTGCACTTGCAGAAGGAGCACGTCGGGGGCGCCGAGCACGAGGTGATCGTCGTCACCGGTTCGGACCCGAAGGCGTTCGCCACCAAGGCCGACGGCAGCGTCGACGAGGACAAGATCGCCGAGGCGGACAAGATGGGGGAGATCGAACATGTCGCCGCGAGCTCGGTGAAGACAGGGACGTTCTCGCTCAAGGCGGGCACGTACGTGATCATGTGCAATCTGGTCGACAAGGCCGGAGTCGCACACTTCACCAAGGGCATGGTGTCCACGCTGACGGTCACCTGATGCAGGAGTTCGGCAACCTCACATCACCCGGGATCGCGCGGTAGGCCGAGCACGCGCTCGCCGACGATGTTGCGTTGGATCTCCGACGATCCGGCGTAGATCGTGTGGGCTCGGGAAAACAGGAATGTGTATCGGAAATCGGTGTTCAGTCGCGCCGACAGATCGTTGTCGGCGGCGTCCACCAGTCCGGCGGGGCCAAGCAGATCCATCTCCAATTCGCCGAGCCGCTGGTGCCAACGCGACCAGTGCAGTTTGCCGATCGACGATTCGGGGCCGAGGGGTTTGCCGTTCAGCAGCTGGGAGATCGTTCGAAGCCCGGTCAGTCTCATGATCTCCAACCCGATATACGACTCGGCGATCCGCTGGCGGGTGATCGGGTCGTCGGTCGCCTGCAAGCTGCGGGCCAGGTCGACGACCTGTGCGTACTCGGCAGCGAACCGCAGCTGTTGGGCGAGGAACGCCGTACCGCGTTCGAAACCGAGCGTGGCCATCACGACGCCCCAGCCACCGTTGACCGGGCCGACGATCATGTCGGCCTTCGTACGGGCATCGGTGAAGAACACCTCGTTGAACTCGGCAGTACCGGTGAGCTGACGGATCGGGCGCAACTCGACTCCCGGCTGGGCGATCGGGCAGAGCAGGAAGCTCAGGCCCTTGTGCTTCGCGGCGGTCGGGTCGGTGCGGCAGACCACGAAGATCCAGTCGGCGAAATGCCCGAGACTGGTCCACACCTTCTGACCGTTGATGACCCACTCATCTCCATCGAGCACCGCCGTCGTCTTGATATTGGCCAGATCGCTGCCGGCGTCGGGCTCGCTGAAACCCTGGCACCAGTACTCCTCGGCGCGCAGGATCGGGCC